>JARFRT010000430.1 GCA_029287105.1 Akkermansiaceae bacterium
GCGATCGCCGAGATACCACGGGCAGGCCCTGGCCTACATCGGTCTGAAGGACTGGAATGCGGCGCTCGAGTCGATCGAGAGGGCAATCGATGCCCAGAGATTACGTTACTTCGAAGGCAGAAGAACTAAGGACCCAACCCAATGGCGTATAGAAGCCGCCACGGTGACGATGAATAACCCGGATGATACCATGGTAGAACTGTGGAACACTAAGGCCGAGATTCTCGACAAGCTTGGCCGCAAGGACGAGGCAGCCCAAATGCGTCAACGCACCGCAAAGCCAGGCAGAGCAGATGCTCCGAGCGTCTACAAGTCGGTCCATGAAAAATTAAAGAACTGGTTGAAGCAGCACAAAACAGAAACACAAAAATGAAGAAACACGACATCATCAAAAGTTTGTGGATAATGACGATCCTAGCCCTATCGACATCCGCCGTTGCGGCAGCGAAATCAGCGCCGGTTAGCCTGACCCCCGAAGGGAAGAATCTCGAGGCGCATTACAGTAAGATGCTGGCTGATCTCAAGCAAAAGATCGCGCGCCTGGAACCCAAGGTGGATGAAAAGAAGAGGGCTGAATTCACCAAGCGACTTGGCACGCTTGAGAATGTCACGCCTGTGACCAAGAAGGTGATGGGTAATGATGTCGCCGTGAAATACGGCCCGGGCAACCCTGCCTTTGCTGAAGAACAGAAAGAGGTCGTTACGGCGGCTCGTGCTGTCATGAAGGACATTGGCACATTTCTCGCCGGCGAAAAAGAGCTGGCCACCATGGCCAAATTCGCACTGCTGACGCTTGCCACCCCAAAACGTCTGGCCGAGTTCGCGCAACAGGGCGGAGAGGAAAAAGCGCTGATTGATACGCTGCTCAATGACGACAGGCTGGTCGTGCAGACCATGACGCTGGGAGGAGCCAGCGGCGGAAATTACGGCCAGGCGATGCGAAACTACACCGCTATTCAAAAAGCTGCGAAGCGCTCTCACAAAGGTTTCTTTCAGATTTGGGCGCTGGCTGTATCGCTTCAGAATACGAGCAAAACCTATGTCTATCCCGACGTTCCTGCGGCCGAGTCGCTGGTCAAGTATTACCAGAATTACCTGAAGGCATATGACGGCGGCGTACTGGATCCTGCTTTTGGTAAACTTGGCGGCACGGGATGGAACTACCGCTTTGTATTTCCAGACTCCTACGCGTTAGAAGATATCGTCTGGATCAGAAAGGTGTTACGCAACTACCGTCCCGACCACACGCGTCTGGAATACAGATGGCGCTACTGCCGTATTGTTAGAAGCGACATCCCCTATGCCGGCGGCGTCGATAGAAGCGGCATGCCAGCCGAGATGAGTAATATTCAGAAGTTCTTTCTCGAAGGTGGAATTTGTGGTCCGCGTGCATTTGTTGGGCAGATCTCGGGATATGCTTTTGGCATACCATCTCGTCGTGCTCCCTCGCCGGGTCATGGCGCCATGGCGCACTGGACCCCTGACGGATGGACCACCGTCTTGGGGCCGCATATTAGTTTCTGCAAACACATCAATGGAATGCCCCCCATGGAGTTTCTATTGGAATCACAGGCGCAAGAAGATCCCCAGGGGTTTAAGCAGGCGCTGATGTGTAAGTGGTTAGGGGAAGCGCTGGCCGAAGATGCCCCGCGCAACTACGGATCAAGCGGTGGCTTCTGGCGATTGCTTGGTTTTTACAAACGACAGGCCATTGTCGAAGATCAGGAAATAGAAGACGTCGGGGCCACGGGTGAAGAACTCGCAGAATCCAATATCAGTACCGAGAAAGAAGAAATCGAACAGATAAAGGTCCCTGAGAAGTTTCGCGAAATCACCGTGGCCAAGGATGGCACCATCACCATCCCGGTGGCAGCATGTAGATCGGTGAAGAATGGTGAGAAGATAAGATTCATGGAAAGTATCGATGGCGGCATGCAAGTGCATTACGGATTAGCTGGTCTCCGCCCGGAGTTGCTTGGTTACAACATCGATGTTCCCAAGGCCGGCAAGTATGAATTCACCGCACATGTATGCTCCGTGACAATGGGCCAGCAATTCCTGCTGCGCATCAACAGGAGAACTCTGATGGATGTCGACATTCCCTACACCAAAGCCGACTGGATGGATACTGATCCCGTTGTATTCGAATTAAAAGAAGGACGAAACCAGATCCTATATACCCATAAAACTCCAAATAAAGGGCTGAGTATCAAGGGGTTCAAACTGAAACCCGTGAAGCTCGATGAAGCAAAAGCGACGGGAAAGAGATGAGCTGAAGATCCAGGTTTCTGCTCGAGCCATTTGCTAGCCTAACATAAAACAACAAAACAAACAACAAGCCCTTCTGCGCATTCAGTGCTTTCCGTTGTTCAAAAATAAATTATCATCCCAAGTTTTCCTTTCCCGTAATTAGCGTATTTCAGCCTGCCCTTCGTAGCCTTGGCGAAGTAGGGCGGTTAAAAAATCAGATTGCAATCATACGTCATATGAAAAAATCCACCATTCGGGTCGCTTGGCTGGCCGTTTTATTTGCCTGCCTCTATTTAAGTAACGCACAGGCATCCAACATCCCCGACGCTGAAATCACCACCTTACAAAAGGAGTCCGCCGCAGAGCTCACCGAGACCTCAGCCACCAAAAAACGCCGCGCCTGCAAAAGCACCATTCGCAAAGGCAACGCACTGACAGAGGCTCACCCCACTGCACCTAACCGATTTCAGGTTCTCGCCATCATCTTACAGTCCCAGCGCCGATTGCTCGCTCTGGATAACTCTGAGAAAAACCGCGACTCGTTTTTCGAAACCTGCACCAAACTTATCAAGGCACCCGACAGCTACGCCGCGCTCCGACTCGAAGCCGACTTCATCCTCTCAGAAAAAAAACTCACCGAGAAAAATGCCGATCTCGCGGCGCGCACTCAGGCGCTCAAGGAGGTGATCAAGCGCTACCGCAACACCCCAGCCGAAGCCAAGTCTCTCAAAATGGCCATCCTCATCGCGCCAAAGCTCGAAGCCTTTGAGCTGGAACAACAACTCCTCAAGACTCTCTCCGAACGCTTCCAAGGAGACCACGATACCATCAACTACTTCCGGAAACTCGGCAAATCCGGACTGCTCGATGTCATCTTCACTGGCACCTACAAACGCGCCGACGGCACAACCTTGCACTTCCCCATGGACTGCATGGGTCATACCACCTTGCTCTACTTCTGGTCAAAGGACGCCCCGGAAATTGCCGCTCGCCTCGCCGAAGTCAAAGCCCTGCAAACCAAATACCCTGAGCGCTTCCGTGTCTTCAGCTTCAACCTCGATGAACTCCCCGATGCTGGAGAAAAATTCCTTCTCGACAACGGACTCGACTGGACAGCCATGCATCTCCCCGGCGGCAAAAACAACCCCGCCTTCAATGTCTATATCAAGACTAACCCAGGAGCCATCCTCATCAACGCCCAGGGACACTCCCAGCTTGTCAGCGCCCTCCAATTCAATGGCTTCTTACCCCTGATCCCACGCACCGACGGCAAGCAGCCTAAACCGGCTGCATTCACCTCCACTCCCCCAACTCTCGAACTCTGCCTCGATAGCACCCGCTACCTCTCCCAGCTCCAGGCACTCTTCATCGGGGATTTCCTCGTGGGTGAGAAAGCCAAAACATCATCTATCCCCGCAGCCCTCCTCGATGCTATCCAGGCATGTTTCACCCCGGTCCCGCACCGCTACCGCATCAGCCAGGAACAAGCACTCGCAAACTACACCAAGGCAAACGACCTGTGCCTTGCCGCCATCAAATCCCACCCCGATTCTCCCGACCTCTGGCAAGTCCGCAACCGCCAGATCATAGCCCTGTTAGGAATGTGGAATCTGGCCACAGAACCCAAGCACCTCGAAGCAGCCGTCAAACAAGCACAAGCATCCCTCGCCACTACTCTGCCACCGGAAGCCAAGGTCGCACCCCACTTCTGCCTAGCAAAAAACAACCTCCGACTCGGCAAAACACCACCCGCATCTGTTCTTGAAGAGTTCATCAAAGCAGTAGGCGAAGAAGACGCAGCCGCCATTGCCGCCGCAGCCCTTCTCGCGATGGACGCCAACGATCGCGCCACCCACGCAAAATACCGCAAGGCTCTGCTCAAGCTCAATAACGACAACCCCGAACTCTGGCCCGTGTTCTCATTCCTCCGCGACCGACACCACACCTACCGCGCCTTCCACACCACCTTCAGCCGATTCGGATACAGCCGCGCCGAACGCCACGCCAACTATCGTAATGTCTCAGCACTCGATGAACCCGCCGACACCTCACGTATCATCAAAACCGAACTCACCCTGTCTCTTATACACAT
>JARFRT010000487.1 GCA_029287105.1 Akkermansiaceae bacterium
CACTGTGCTAACATCGTCGGCAGCGTCAGATGTGTATAAGAGACAGTGATAGCTGTGCATCTCTCCAGATCCGCGTAATGCGTCGGGTGCATTTTTCGGCTTGTAACAGTTGTCGGCGAGTTTGATTTCGTCAGCCTTGTAAAGATCCCAGTATTTCTTGGGTGCATAAAACGGCAGGTGGGGCCGGACGAATCCGCAAGCGAGAAAAAAAGGTTGTTCCAACTTCGCGAGCCGGCGCAGGTCCTTGATGGTCTTCTCACAGGTCTGGCCGTCGATGTAGGTATTGTCAGGCACGTCAGGACCTTCGAAAAACGGACCACGGTTCTTTTTCTTCTGGATATACTTGGCCGAGCCCTTGTCGTGGAAGGTCAGATGGTTGTTTTCTTTCGGTCCGTTCACCAGCGAAAACGGCGGTTCAGACCAGCTCTGTTGGGCATCATCTTTCCTTTGATGATAGATCTTACCATTGCCAACAGTGTGGTAACCAGCCCGGCGAAAGGTGGCGGGCAGGGTCGGCTTGCCGGGCGCGAGCTGTTCCGGCGTCATCGGAATCCCGTCGTAATTCCGAGCGTGGACCCCACTCAGCAAGGATGCCCGTGATGGGGCACAGTGGGGCGACTGGCAATAGGCCCTGCTGAACAACACTCCCTGCCGGGCGAGGGCATCAATGTTAGGTGATTGAATCTGATCCGCACCATAGCACCCAAGCTCCGGCCGCAGGTCATCAATGGCGATAAACAGGACATTCGGCTTCCGGCCGGGCTGCTTTGCTAACAGACCTTCAGCAACCAGCGCCACCAAAACCACAGGCAAGACGATCTGGAACCATCGGAAGGTCATCGCTTTCAGTATCATTGTCTTCGCTTGAATTGATGACGGCTAATTAGTATTTCGGCCGCCATTGGGCATTGCCGACCACCTTGTGGGCCTGCCCTTATTTTGCCGACTTGAGTCTGGCGATGAGGTAGTCGGTTGGGGATTTGTATTTGACGTCCGGGGCACCGGGGTAGACGACTTCGCATTCCAACCCGTGTTTTTTGCAGTGCTCCTGAAGTTTGACGCCGAAGTTGGCGGTATGGGTCGGGTCCTTCTGCTTTTTACCAATGGCTGGTGCGGTGTTGAAAATCGTGTAAACCGGTGGGTCGCCGGCACTGACAAGGGCGTACGGTGAATACTCGGCAATCCACGGCAGGATGCTGTCACGTTCCGCCAGGAACCGGCCGAAGCTTTTCTTGCCGAAGGCATGGGCGCCATATCGACTGTTAGGAGTCCACTCCACCATCTGTTTCGGATCCAGCGTGGTCTGCGGTCCAACGACGGCAGCGCAGTGGAGTCGGGTGGATTCGCGCGCCACCGGGTCCTTGCTTTTTTGATCGGCGAGGTCGTCGTGGTAGGCGAGCCATAGGCTTGAGCAGGCACCGGCGGAGCCACCGGCAGCGCCGATGCGGGTTTTGTCAACATTCCACTCCCCCGCCATGCTGCGGACGAATTGGAGCGCGCGGGCGGCATCGTGTAGCGGCGCCTTGACCGGGGGCACGACGTCTTGGCAGTGCTTCATCAAGCGGTAGTTGATGGCGACCACCGAGATGCCGGCATCGAGCAGGGCCCGGGTATCGGCAAAGCGGTTGACCCTTTCCTTGCTCCCCCCTACCCAACCGCCGCCGTGGATGACAAAAACCAGCGGGGTCGGCTTGTCCGACTTGGCTTGCCAGAAGTCGAGGATATGCCGCTCGTGTTTACCGTAGCGGACAGCCGTCAGCGTGGCTTTCGGCACCGAGGCATGATAACCCGCAGCCTTACTAGCCGGCCTCTCCTTTTTTTTCGAGGGCGCACCCGTCTGGGCAAACGATCCGGGGGCCAATGCGATCAGGCCGGCGAGACAACAGGACATGAGTGGGCGAAGTGATTTTGTGTTCATGGCAAATGGGGGATGCATAGGTGGGTTCTAAGTAATTCGATTGCCCGTGTCGAACAAGGAATGATGGAGCGCGCCAAGATTTCAAATCTCCAAGTCCGTAGGAATAATGAAACACCCAACCTCCTACGCTGAAGTTCCGGCGGTCAATAATACCCAAGGAAATCCTAAATCCCAAGAAGGAGCCCAAGGGTAACGGCTGTGCCCCAACGGGGTCAAACTGCAACAGCCCAAAGTCAGGTCGACAGGCCGCAGCACTGGACTGTTGCAACCCAGCAGAAACCTACTGAAGGGGGCATCTACCACCCTTGCCCCGTACCAAAATCCCCCGCCTACATCTATACCCACCTTATCTTTAGCACGAAGGATCGGGAGAGTTGTTTGAGCGATGGGTTGAGGCCTGATTTACGCAGCTACATGCTGACAACCTTGGCCAATTTGCAATATCCTGCCGTGTTGATTGACTCGGCAAGGGATCATGTGCGCGTGTTGTTTCGGCTTGGGCGGTCGGTGAGCGAACCGATTGCGCCGCAGGTGGCGAATTATATTCAGCATCAACGGGAGTATCATCGGGTAAAAACGTTCCAGGAGGAATACCGGGATTTTTTGGAGAAACACCATATCGATCATGATGAAAGCTATGTTCGGGATTAGCCCGGTACCGATTTACGCCATCCCTCCAGGGTTCGTTATTCTTCCCAGCCTGAATACCCGGGGCGCTGCCCCAGGCTACGCTATTTTGCCCCACCGGGGCGTGCCTACTTCCTCACCAACATACTCTTGCCCGTCATCTCGGCGGATGGTTCGAGACCCATCATGTCGAGGAGGGTCGGGGCGACGTCGGCGAGAATACCGTCGGCAACGGTGAAGTCGGCGTGGTCGGCGGCCACATAGATGGCGTGAACCAGATTGGTGGTGTGGGCGGTGTTCGGTGACCCGTCGGGATTGATCATCTTCTCGCAGTTTCCGTGGTCCGCGGTGATAAGGAGCTTTCCGCCGAGGCGAAGGGCTTCCTCGGCGACGCGTTTGACGCCCTCATCAATCGTTTCACAGGCCTTGACGGCGGCCTCGACGATGCCGGTATGGCCGACCATGTCGGGATTGGCGAAGTTGAGGATGCAGAGATCGTAATTCTTCAGGTTTTCCACCACCTTGTCCATGACCTCGGGGGCGCTCATCTCGGGTTGGAGGTCGTAGGTGGCGACTTGGGGTGACGGCACAATATAGCGGTCCTCACCCTCGTTCGGGGTTTCTTTGCCTCCATTGAAGAAATAAGTCACGTGGGGATACTTCTCGGTTTCCGCGATCCGCATCTGCTTCTTGCCGGCACCAGCAACCACTTCACCCAACACGTTTTTGAGATCCTCCGGTCCGTACGCAACGGGGACGTCGTAGCTCTCGTCGTACTGGGTGAGGGTGACGTAGTGCACCTTGGGGGCTCCGTGCGTATCAAACCCATCGAACCCGGGCTTGAGAAAAGCGTCGGAAAGCTGGCGTGCACGGTCGGCGCGAAAGTTGAACCAGACCACAACGTCACCGTCATTGATGCGGCGCCGGTCATGCTCGCAGAAGGTCATCGGCAGCAGGAACTCGTCGGTCTTGTCCTCCTTGTACATTTCAGCGACGGCCTCGCTGGTGAGGATGTCTTTCTTGGCCCCCTTGCCTTCGACGATGGCATCCCAGGCAAGCTGATTGCGGTCCCAGCGTTTGTCGCGGTCCATTGCGTAGTAGCGTCCGATCACCGTGGCGATACGAGCACCGGACTCGGCGATGGCTTCCTCGACGTATTCGAGGTACTTTTCACCCCCTGTCGGCGAGGTGTCGCGGCCATCGGTGATGGCATGGACGAAAATCTTGTCACAGCCGTTTTCCTTTGCCATTTTGCACAGGGCGATCAGGTGGTCCTGGTGGCTGTGGACGCCACCGTCTGAGACCAGGCCGATGAAGTGCACCGCCTTGCCGCCGGTGGCCTTGCTGAAAGCGGTCTTGAGCACCTCATTCTTCTGCATCTCCCCATCCCTGATGGATTTATTGATACGGGTGAGGTCCTGGTAGACGATCCGTCCGGCTCCGAGGTTGAGGTGACCCACCTCCGAGTTCCCCATCTGACCTGCCGGCAGCCCGACGTCCTCACCGGAGGCGCTGACAAAACCCTTCGGGTAGGTCGACCACAGCATATCGTGGTATGGCGTATTGGCCAAAAGCACGGCATTGCCGTCCTTTTCAGCGGTTGCTTGTCCACCGGGGTTCACTCCCCAGCCGTCGCGAATAATGAGAACTACGGGTTTTTTATCTGCCATGGCGCAGACGTTCTAGCGAAATTCCGATAATTTCCAATGACGAATACTTGAAAATCGTGCCATTCCCTGAGCTTATCCTCGCATGCCTGATCATGCCACCGCGTGGATCCTTGTTACCGTCGCTGCTTTCTGCATCGGTGTATCCAAGGCGGGGTTCTCGGGCATCTCCCTGATTTCCGTGTTTATCCTCGCCGATCTCATCGGGGCCAAGCAGTCGCTCGGCTTCGCTCTCCCCATGCTCATCCTCGCGGACCTGATGGTCTACCCCGCCTTTCGGAAATACGCTTCCTGGAAATCCGTCTGGCTGCTTACCTGGCCGGCCTTGGTCGGCATGGCAGTCGGAGTGACGGTGTTGGGTAATGTCGACAATGATACCATGCGCAAGGTGATCGGCGTCATCATTCTAGTGATGTGCACCATTCAACTGGTGAGCAGAATCGAACCGGAGAAATTTTTCGCCATTGCGTGCACTCGCAGGTTTGGCTTTTTCTGCGGCACAGCAGGAGGTGTTGCCACGGTGCTCGCCAATGCCGCCGGCCCCATCCTGCAAATTTACATGGTATCTCGGCGGATGGAAAAAATGGAACTCATCGGCGTCGGCGCAAGGTTCTTTCTCGTGATCAATTTGCTCAAATTACCACTCAGCGCCGGGCTGAACCTGATCACCCCGGAGGGCCTGCTGACCAACCTCATCCTCGCACCCGCGATTGCAGCCGGCGTGTTTGGCGGCCATCGTCTGATCAAGGTGATCTCGCAAAAGGTGTTTGAGATGACCGTGATCGCTTTCGCCGTCGTCGCAGGGATTCGGCTGTGTTTTTTCTAAACGACGAAAGCCACCGCGTGCACGACAGTGATTTTCCTGTCTCTCCTGGCGCACCCTAGTCTTCTACGACCTCGAGCGACTTGAAGAACCGCTCAAAAGCATCGGGGAAACGCAACTTCAACTCGTCGCAGTAGGCACTGGCGTCAGCGAGCTTCACTTTCTTACCATCAGGGCCGAGGATATGTTCTAACACAACATTTTCAGGAACTTCCGATTCCCAGTAATGATCCCAGAAAAATACGGCCTCATAACCAGCCCGACGAAGCACCATGGTCTCGCCGCTCTTACCCACATAGGCCGTGGTCGAGATGGACGTAAAATCGTCGCCCGGCATGAGGAGATTCCTTCCTGCCATGCCACGTGTTGTGTTTTCCGGCATCCCGAGCGCGCCCATCAGAGTGGGCATCACATCCATGTGGTTGGCATCTTTTTGTGCAGGGCCACGGCCCATCGAGGACGGCCATTTAATCAGAATCGGCACCTGTGTTTGTTCGGGGCGCAATGATGAACAATGGAACCAACTGCCGAGTTCTTGAAATTCCTCACCGTGGTCGCCCGTGACAATGATGATGCTCTCGTCGTAGCGGCCCTGACTTTTCAGAAAATCGCAGAATGCTTCAATTTGGGAATCCACCCAAGCCACCGAGTTCCAGTAGCGGTTCACCACACGCTGCACCTCATCCTTGGTGGGGTTCATCGGGAAACGGGTGTCCTTGTCATACTCGGCAAATGGCGGCTTGAAATCGTTGTGCCAGTAGTAGTTGTAATGGGGCGAATCCAAGGCCGTGTAATAAAAACCGCCGCCGCTGGGCCGGTTCATCACCGCCTCGCGCAGTCGATCAAATGACACCCGCTCCCGTTCGCCGATGTTGAGATCAGAGAACGGACTCCCCTTGTCAGCCTGCTCCAACACGGTGAGCAGTCGGGTCCCGTAGCCAAA
>JARFRT010000555.1 GCA_029287105.1 Akkermansiaceae bacterium
GGCCGTCAACAAGATGGACCTCGTGGATTACGACGAGGGCGTGTACGACAACATCGTTGACCAATACAAGGACTTCGCATCACGCCTCGATAACGTGGTCGATATCAGCTTTATCCCGATCAGCGCCCTCAATGGCGACAACGTCGTCGATGCCTCGGACAACATGCCTTGGTACAAAGGCTCGTCACTGCTCTATCACCTCGAAACCGTCTACGTCGGCAACCAGGAAAACCATGTCGAAGCCCGCTTCCCCGTGCAGTGGGTGATCCGCCCCCAGTCCGACGAATGGCACGACTTCCGCGGCTACGCCGGTCGGGTCGCCGGCGGCGTCTTCAAGCCGGGCGACGATGTCACCGTCCAGCCATCCGGGTTTTCCACCAAAATCAAAGCCATCCACAGCGACGGCAAAGAACTCGAGGAGGCCTTCAGCCCGCTGTCCGTCGCCATCACCCTGGAGGACGAAATCGATATCTCCCGCGGTGACATGATCGTCAAATCTAACAACCCGCCCGAGGTTGGCCAGGACATCGACGCCATGATCTGCTGGTTCTCCGACAAGTCACTCAACCCACACGGGAAATACATCATCCGTCACACCTCCCGCGAGGTGAAAGCCCTGATCAAAGAGGTGAAATACAAGGTCGATATCAACACCCTGCACCGTGCCGAAGACGACCTCGAATTCCGCCTCAACGACATCGGCCGCATCAGCCTGCGCACCTCCGCCCCGCTGATCCACGACAACTACAAACGCAACCGCATCACCGGCTCCTTCGTCCTCATCGACCCGATGACCAACGAAACCGTCGCCGCCGGCATGATCGCCTAGGGAGCAGGGACACTCCTGTCCCTCGGCAACCCAAGCCCGCAACCCAAGCCTCCTCCACAGTGGACAAGACTGCCTCGCCCACTCGGCCATGCTGGTATGCAGCCCTCCTCCTCCGTCGGGCAGGAATGAATTCGTGCGTTGTCCACACTCCCTATTCGACGGCCATGGAACGGGCACTTTCCCAGAGAGTAAACGTTCCTCGCCCAAGGTTCTTCGGGTTTCTTCTGATATATCTGACGGCATTGGCGAAGTGGCTCGCATCGCGGATCAAGGTGTCACGGTAGTTGCGCTGCCAGATGCTGCCTTGGCCGATTTTACGCGCTGAAACACCTTTCCACGCTTTGATAAGCTGGGGGAGAGGGATTTTAGGTGTGAATAATAAATGCACGTGGTTCGGCATGATCACCCATGCACATTGCGGTGCCCGATTCTCGTGATCATACATCAATGTTTTTTCCAAGAAGAGCCGATGGATTGGCTTTTTCAATAAACAGCTGCCAGAACCTTGATCCAACCAGCGCTCGAGTTGATCGGTGAACTTGCGATGATATTCTTTCATGGTTTTTAGATTCCAAGGTTCGGGATGGTGCTGTAACCAGATATCACGTTTTTCCTTCCAGATGGAGAGCTTGCTGGCAGGCATCGCGTCACCTAAACGAAATGTAACAAACTGCATGACTTCCCCCTGTTGCCAATGGGGGAGTTTGCCACCGTGGGTTTGAATCTCCTCGTTACCATCTAAGAAATCACACATGGGGAAATTCTAACATATAATTCATAACAAGCAATAAAGATTACGCCTCCGCGCCTAGGGAGGAGGGACACTCCTGTCCCTCGGCAACCCAAGCCCGCAACCCAAGCCCCCTACTCCACACATCCTCCGCACATCCTTCGCAGTGGACAAGAGTGTCCACACTCCCTATCCGTAGCCCCAGCCGCGCCCCCCAATTTCCCAATCTCAAATTTACTCAACCATGCCTGTTCCACTACTCGACGTCAACGCCCAGAACCATGCCATTGCCGATGAACTCCGCGACGCCTTCAACCGTGTGTTAGAATCCGGCCGCTTCATCATGGGTGATGAGGTGGAGGAATTCGAAGCCAGCATCGCCTCATTCGTCGGTGCCAAACACGCCATCGGCGTCTCCTCCGGCACGGATGCCATTCTGCTCGCCCTGATGGCGCTCGGGATCGGCCCGGGTGACGAGGTCATCTGCCCGAGCTTCACCTTCTTTGCCACCGCCGGCTGTATCGCCCGCACCGGCGCCACCCCGGTCTTCTGCGATTGCCACCCGGACAACTTCAACATCGACTTCGACTCGGCGCAACAATGCCTCACCGAGCGCACCACGGCGATCATCCCCGTCCACCTCTTCGGCCAGTCGGTCGATATGGACGCCTGCTCCGCCTTTGCCACGAAACACAAGCTCGCCGTCATCGAGGACACCGCCCAATCCCTCGGCGCCAAGTACCGGGACAAGTCCTGCGGCGCGATGGCCGATTTCGGCACCTACAGCTTTTTCCCGTCGAAAAACCTCGGCGGCCTAGGCGACGGCGGCCTGCTTGTCACCCAGGACGAGCAACTCGCCGAGATCGCTGTGAAAATGCGCAACCACGGTATGCACCCGCGCTACCATCACCCATTGGTGGGCGGCAACTTCCGTCTCGACGCCCTGCAGGCCGCCCTACTCAATGTCAAGTTTGGCCACTACGCGGATTACACCCGCTGCCGACAGGATAACGCGGCCTACTACCTCGACCAGCTCAGCGGCACCCCGGGGATCACCCTGCCATCGATCGACCCCGGCAATACGCACATCTGGAACCAGTTCACCCTGCGTGTCCATGACGGCAAGCGTGACGCGCTCAAGCAATCGCTGCTCGACCAAGGCATCGGCTGTGAAATCTACTACCCGGTCCCGATGCACCAGCAGCAATGCTTCGCCCATCTGGCCGACGAGGCTCGGACCTCGCTCCCCGTCACCGACCTGTTAGCATCAGAAGTCCTCAGCATCCCCGTCTACCCCGAACTCACCCGCGAGCAACAAGACACCGTCATCAGCGCCATCAAATCATTCGTTTAAGTCCTGAAGTCGTCAAAGTGGCCGTGGCTTCCAGCC
>JARFRT010000585.1 GCA_029287105.1 Akkermansiaceae bacterium
TGCGGCGGAACCCACCCTAGTTTCCGCCCGCACCCGAAAGGGTAAAACTATTTCAATCGCGGGGTGGAGCAGCCAGGTAGCTCGTCAGGCTCATAACCTGAAGGTCGTAGGTTCAAATCCTACCCCCGTAACCAATTTAAAGCCCAGTTTAAAAACCCAATTAAGAAGTCGCTTTTTGCTTAGTGCGAAAAGCGGCTTTTTTGTATCCACACACAACAACCCATTCCAATGAAAACTTTCGACGACCTCGGTTTATCCGACAATATCCTCCGTGCTGTTAAAGACAAAGGATATGAAATCCCCTCTCCTGTTCAGGAAAAGGCCATCCCCGCCGTGCTGACCCGCAAGGATCTTCTTGCCGCCGCCCAGACCGGCACCGGTAAAACCGCGGGCTTCACCCTGCCGATGATGCAAATCCTCGACGAAACCGGTGACGCCAAATTATCGAGAGGCCGGCCGATTCGCGCCCTGGTCCTCACGCCGACGCGCGAGCTTGCCGCCCAGGTCAACGAGAGCATCAAAACCTACGGGAAATACACCTCGCTCAGGAGCCTTGTCATTTTTGGCGGGGTGAAAGCAAGTCCCCAGATCCGCGCCCTCAGGGACGGTAGTGATATCCTCGTCGCCACCCCGGGCCGCCTGCTCGACCTCTGCCAACAGGGGGCGTGCAAACTCGACCACATCAACATCCTCGTGCTCGACGAGGCCGACCGCATGCTCGACATGGGCTTTATCAATGACATCCGCAAGGTGATCAAGATGATGCCGAAGAAACGTCAGAACCTGTTGTTCTCGGCCACCTTTTCCAAGGAGATCCGCAACATGACCCGCGAGCTTCTGATCGATCCGATCACGGTCGAGGTCAGCCCGGAAAACACGGCGGCCCAGACTGTTTCCCAGCGTGCCTACCGCTGTGACAGCACCTCAAAAACCCAGATCGCGATCAAGCTGATCAAAGAGGGCAACTGGGAGCAGGTGCTTGTTTTTACGAGGACCAAGCACGGGGCGAACCGACTGAGCAAGAGCCTCGATCAGGCGGGTATCCAATCCAGCGCCATCCACGGCAACAAGGGTCAGGGCGCACGCACCAAGGCGCTGGCCGGCTTCAAGGACGGCAGCGTCAGAGTCCTGGTCGCCACCGATATTGCGGCGCGTGGTCTCGACATCGTCAACCTGCCCCATGTGATCAATTTTGAACTGCCCAACGTCCCGGAAGATTACGTGCACCGGATTGGCCGGACCGGACGCGCCGGCCAGGAGGGCGACGCAATCTCCCTCGTCTGCAACAATGAGCGCCCCTATCTCCAGGCGATCGAAAAAATCATCTCCCAGAAAATCCCACTGACCGATGTCGACGGCTTTAAACCGGAGCTCTGGCCCGCGAAGGGGCCCACCGCAAGTGAGGTGCAAAAGGCCGATGCCGCCCGCAAAAAAGCAGCCCGCCAAGCCCAGGGAGGCGGACGCAGAAAACCCGCCGGTCAAAAATCAGGCAGCAAATCCGATGGCGCATTCAACCCGTCAGCCGGCAACAGCGCAGGTGGCCGCGGTCGGCGTTCAGGCCCGGGAGCCAGCCGACGCCGGACCCCAAGGGGACGATAACAAAAGGGCCCTAGCACAGAGGCGTTAGCTTCCGCAGCAACGAGCTGATAGCGTGCGCACCGGTCACCGATCAATCGGCGATCTTCAACAGACCGGCTCTGTCCGTTTATTTTTTCTTCTGCCTGTTCTGCCTGTTCTTCTTTCCTCCCCTACCCGCATTCGGGTCGTAGCCGGGGTTGGGTGTCATCTGTTGGGCATCGACGGATTTCAACCACAGGTCAAGTTGAGTGGCCAGACTCTTGGCTTTTTCAGGAAAAGTCGCGGCGAGGTCACTCGATTCGGAAGGATCTTTGTTTAGATGATAGAGTTCCAGATTCCCCTCTTCATGGAAGCGGATGAGTTTCCAGTTGCCCATGCGGATGGCGCTGTAGGGGCGGGTTCGGTGATAATGCGGATAGTGCCAGTAGAGCGAGTCCCGTTCAAGCGGGGTCCCTTTTTGCAGCAGGGAAACCAGGCTGATCCCATCGCATGCCTGTCCTTGGGGCCGGACGGCACCGGCGGCCTCAAGCAGTGTGGGATAAATGTCCATACCAATCACCGGGGTGTCGTTCGTGGTTCCAGGTTTTGCCTTGCCCGCCCACTTGATGATGAACGGCTCACGGATTCCACCCTCGTACGAATATCCTTTTCTCTTGCGGAGTCCGCCGCTGCTGGTTTCCGCATCACCCCCATTGTCACCGGTAAAGATGACCAGGGTGTTTTCGCTCAGTCCGTGTTTTTCCAGATTGGCTAACACCCTGCCTACACTTTGATCGACACTGTGAATCATACCGGCATAATCGGCATTTTTCTGTGGGTAATCGCCCGCCTTGAGCTTCGCCTGGTACTGGGTGCGGAGCTCGGGCTTGGTCATGATCGGACCGTGCACGGCGTAGTAGGAAAGGTAGAGTAAAAAGGGTTTGCCTTTGACCGTGTCCATCCAGCTATTGGCTTCGGTGGTGAGCCGATCCGTGAGGAAGTCCCCCGTTCGCCCCTGCTCGAGGCCGGGCATCTCCCAGGGGTAGAAATACTTCCCCTTGCCCTTCGGTTGGCCCCACTCGCGCCCGCCGACATTGAGATCGAAGCCGTGTTTTTCAGGCGTGTGCTCGGGCATGAGCTCTTTCTGCCGATTCGGCATGAGGTGCCACTTGCCGAAGAATGCCGTGGCATAGCCCCGGGTTTTGAGCGCTTCCGGGAGCGTGGTCAGGCTGTGGTCGAGGTGCATTTTCCAATCGGGCACTTTAAGCTTGGCCTTGGCGTGGTTGTGGCCGGCAATCCAGTCGGTCAAATGAAGTCTGGCCGGGTATTGCCCGGTCAGGATCGCGGCCCTGCTCGGACTGCACACGGTGCACGCGGCGTAGCCCTGGGTAAACCGCACCCCCTCCTTGGCCAGACGATCCACGTTCGGGGTTTCATGCAGTGTACTGCCATAACAGCCCATGTCACCCCAGCCCAGGTCGTCGACGAGGAACACAATGATGTTAGGTTTTGGTTCGGCGAGGGCGATGGTCGCCGTGCCAAGGATGGCCAGCGCGTTGGTGATGATGGATTGAATGGGCATGGGAGGGATCGTGTTTGAACTTGATAGGTCGCGGTCTGCTCAGGCGTTTCTCACGGGTATTATCTCCAATCCTTCGCGGTTGTCCACATGATCCTGAGATTCGGTCCTGGCAAGTGCTGATCCGGATGATGTGTTAGCCTATTTAGCGGATAAAATCCTTGGTGATGCCAAAAAGAAGGGCGTGACGATCAGCGGGAAGGAAGCCAAGGCACTGGCGACAGAGATGGATGTTTTTCTGAAGGCCGGCGCAAAGGGTAAGTCAAAGCCGCAGAAAACCGGGGCTGGCAGCATTTATTTCAGCGCCTACCAGAATGAGGGTCAGCATTTCCTCGGCGTCTACCGGGCCAAACCCTGAGGGGGCAAACCGGCCGCGCCGAAACTAACATCACCACTCCACTAACACATCCTACCCAGGGTGCGCTTTGACGCTCTGCGGGTGCCGGATGATGTCCCCGGGGTCGTAGCGCTGCTTCATGGCACGGATCGACGCCAGACCGGCGTCGCCATAGTAGGCGGTGCCCCAGTTCTTCAACGCGACATCCGGGTAGTTGCGGTAGTGGGCGGTCACGCCGCTGGCCGCGAGCAGCGTCTGGATGGCGGCTACATTCTCCACACAGGCGTCGGCCCGGGCGGGCTTCTCCCAGTAGGCCTGGATCTCGCCAAGCCACGGGTAGTCGCGGTGCGGGTAGACAGATTGCTTGGCATAGTCGGCCCGCCCGATCTGTCCGCCGAGCGTGTTAATCTGCCAGACCGTGCCGGGGACCTTGGCCACTTGGCGTGCGATCGCCGGGATGGCGCGGCCAATGTCTTGGTAGGACCGATAATATCCTGCCGAGGCATTTTTAAAGGGCAGCGGTCCGGGCCTGCCGTAATAGCGCATCACGGCATTTTCCGTAGGCCCCACCTGGATGGCTTCCGCCTTCCAAGCGATTTCGCACAGTGGCTTAAACGCCTTTTCTATAGCCCGTCGGCTTCCCGGCTCAAAAAAAGTGACCAGCAACGTAAGATAGGTGCCGTTCAGCACAAAGGCGGAAAACCCGTCGTCGGGCAATGCCGCCGTGGCGGCAAACCAGAGTTTCGCGATCTCACCGACTTTTTCCGGCGAAAGCTTCCGAAACTTGATCCGCTGGCTGCGGAACATCTTCGGGGCAGGCACGGTATTAAAACGCATCTCGGTGATGATACCGAAGTTGCCGTTGCCACCACCGCGGCAGGCGTGAAGCAGTGCGGCACCCCGCTGCGGTTCATCGTCGCTGTCGTGCACAATCCCCCGCCCGTCCACCATGCGCAAGCCGATGAGATGGTCGCAGGTGAGCCCGAATTTGCGGGCAAACAAGCCATAGCCGCCACCGAGCGTCAGGCCCGCCAGCCCGACCCCGGCGCAGGACCCCGACGGCAGCAGTCGGCCTTTGGAAAACAGCAATGCGCTCACTTGGGCGAGGCGGCATCCGGGCTGGGCGGTGAGCACATGCGACCGTGAGTCATAACTGAGTTGATTCATGCCGGATAGATTCACCATCAGCCCCCCGTTGTTTGAGCAAAACCCCTCGAAGCTGTGCCCTCCGCTTTTTACGGTGACCTGCAGTTTATTCCGACCGGCGTGCGCGACCGCCGCCGCGATTTCATTTTCCTTCCGGCAAGTCGCAATCAAGGCCGGGTGGAAATCGAGCCGACTATTAAACAGCCAGCGAGCCGAGTTATAATCTCTCGATTCCCGGGTCAGGAAAGTGGGTTGGTGGGCAATTCCAACAGGTGACCGCGCGGTGCTTGTCGCGTCGCCGGCAACATACCCGATGCCGGCATATGACAGCATACGCAAAAAACGGCGGCGATCATGACTTGAAACCATATCACAGCTGTAGCTACTGACATCCGAAGCGCCATCCTTTTTATCACCCCGATGAATTTCTCCCTGCCCCCCCTTCCTGCTTCGGTCATCCGGTGGAAAATGCGAACCGACCGCAACCGCCCACCTTCTTGACGATCTTCTTGACGAATGCGACATGATGAACGATTGATTAGGGGACGAATCCCGTCTCGATTTTGCCGTGAAACACCCCCCCATCATCGCTGGTATTGATTTTTCAGCTTCGTCACCCATGGTCCTCCGCCACGCGGTCCACGCAGGCGCCCTGCACGGAGCGCCGGTTATGGCAGTCCACGTGCTGAGTGAGCACCTGCTCGAACACTGGATGGCGAGCGGAGGGTCGCGCCTGTCGATCGACAGCCTGGCAGCCCAAGCCAAGGACCGACTGAACAAAATGGTCGAGGCCGAAACGCCGGGAGCCGATATCCGTCTGGAGGTCCGCAGCGGCAAGCCGGTTGAGGAGCTACGCCGTATTGTTGAGGAGCACGATAGCGCCCTGTTGGTCATTGCGGCCAACGACACCACCAAAAAGCATCTCGGTGCGATCGCCTCACGTTGCGTCCGCACAATCCCCTGCGACACACTGATCCTTCGTGATTGGCAGCAAGGGGATTTCTCAAAAATCGTGGTAGGGACGAATTTTTCGACCACCTCGGATCACATCGTGCAACGCAGCATTGAGCTCGCCACCGACTACGGGGCGGAGCTCGAAATTGTTCATGTCATTTACCCGCCGGATCAAAATATTTGGGGAGAAACACTCGAGCACGACGAGAATTCACCGGTGAGTTACGTCGAAGAGTGCCGGACGAGGGCCAACCGAAAGATGGCGGACGCCCTCGCGGCCCACGCGCAACAACTCGCCGGCATCAACTACCACTCAGTCATCCTGGAATCGACCGTGCCCTCGCTCGCCTTGGCCTACCACATCCAGGACTCGGGGGCCGATCTGGCGGTGCTGGGCACCCGGACCCATTCGCGACTCGCGGGGTACTTTATCGGAACGAATGCCGAACGGTTGATGCGCGATGCCACCGCCTCAGTGCTGGCCGTGCGCGTTTGAGCGACAGCCGTCACGACGATCCGGAG
>JARFRT010000029.1 GCA_029287105.1 Akkermansiaceae bacterium
ATGCCCGCGATCATGCCTGAGATGGCGCCTTCCTTGTTGACCCTTTTGGAGAAGATCCCCATCAGCAGTGTCGGGAAGAACGACGATGCCGCCAGGCCGAAGGCAAAGGCGACGGTCTTGGCGATGAATGCGGAGGGCGGGTTGATGCCAAAGTAGGCGGCCACGCCCAGTGCGACGAAGGACGCCATCCGTGCGTAGCGCACCTCCTCCTTGTCCGACAGGTCGGGCTTGATGATTTTTTTCATCAGGTCGTGAGAGATGGAGGTGGAAAGAACCAGCAGCAGTCCTGCTGCCGTTGACAGGGCGGCGGCGATGCAGCCGGCCATGAGTAGGGCAATGACCCATGGGGGGAGCCCTGCCATGTGTGGGTTGGCCATCACCATGATATCGTTGCCAAACCAGAGTTCGTTCGGGTTGGTATCATCCGCCTTGCTCACAAGCAATCGCTCGCCGTGTTTGCCGATACGCTGCGATTCCGGGGCATTGTATTCCGGGTAAACCGGCTTCTTACCCTGGAAAGGTGAGAAGGTGCCGGTGTCGGATTTGCCCGGACCGAAGTACTGGATTTTCCCGTCATCATTCTTATCGACCCATGCCATTTGGCCGGTATTTTCAAAGTCCTTGAACCAGGCCGGTGCTTCTGCGTAGCTGGCATTGTGGAGCTTCTGCACCAGATTGACCCTCGAGAACGCCCCGATGGTGGGTGCGGTGAGGTAGATCACGGCGATAAACAAGAGGGTCCAGCAGGCCGAGCTTCTCACGGCGTGGACATTTTTCACGGTGAAGAAGCGCACGATCACGTGGGGCAGGCCGGCCGTGCCGCACATCAGTGCCGCGGTGATACAAAACATGTTGATCGTCGACATCTTCCCTGACGTATACTCGCTGAAGCCGAGTTCCTGGTTGATGTTGTTGAGTTTCTCCAAAAACGGCAGGCTGTCACCCGGCCCTGCGGTGTAATCGCCGATCAAACCGAGCTGGGGAACCAGGTTATTGGTGAGTGCGATGGCGATAAAGATGGCCGGAATCGTGTAAGCGAAGGCCATCACACAGTACTGGGCGACCTGGGTGTAGGTAATCCCCTTCATGCCGCCCATGCCGGCGTAGACAAAAACAATCGCGGCACCAATAACGACGCCAGCGGGAATCCCGATCCCGAACAATTGCGAGAAAACAACACCCACACCGCGCATCTGTCCCATGATGTAGGTCATACAAATGAAGATGGCGCACAAGACCGCCACGGCCCGGGCGACTTTGGAATAGTATCGGTCACCCACGAAGTCCGGCACGGTCGCCTTGCCAAATTTGCGCAGGAAGGGCACCATCAGGATGGTCAGGAGGACAAAGCCACCCGTCCAGCCCATCAGAAAGCGCGATGCATCATAGCCACTGATGGCGATGGTCCCCGCCATGGAGATAAAGGTCGCCGCGCTCATCCAATCGGCCGCGGTAGCCATGCCATTGGCCAGCGGGGAAACCCCGCCACCCGCGGTGTAGTATTCCTTGGTGGAGCCAGCCCGGGACCGCACGGCGATCACGATATAGAGAGCAAAAGAAACGCCGATGAACAAGTAGTTCCAGTAATCTTGGTTCATAGCTGATTATTTTTTAGATGTGAACCCCTCTTCCTTCTCAAGCCGGTTCATCAGGACCTTGTAGACAAAAAGGAGAATGACAAAACAGATGATGGAGCCCTGCTGCGCCATCCAAAAGCCGAAGGGTGCGTTTCCCACTTGGAAGAAGTTGGCATCTAACCAGTCACGGAACAGGACACCTGCTCCGAGGCTGACGGTAAACCACACGGCGAGAAGCACGGTGACGAGAATGATGT
>JARFRT010000253.1 GCA_029287105.1 Akkermansiaceae bacterium
GGACAGGTGTGAGAATCGGGGCGAGGAAAAGCAGGATTAGGATGAGTCTCATATTTTGCTGGGCGTATTTCAACACGCACATTCACTTCTGTTAACTACACTTCATCGGCACTCAGCCAACGGAAGGAAATGATCTTAAAACGCCTGCCGAAGGTCTGGTTCGTTGTCTTTGTTGGTTGCGTAGTGATATCTGATTCGTCCGTGGGATCCATGAAGTCCCGCGTGCGCCGCACCGTGGCCTCACACCAGGAACGGGCACTTACGGTGCCATCCGCTGCGCGAGACTCGCCATATGCACGGATGGTGAAGGTGTCGTCGCGCGCAGATAGGACCGGAGCGAGCGGGCGAAGAATGTCTGCCTGCCGCGTCCAGCCCGGAAGACCATAGGTGTTGTGCCCGACGGCAGCTTCAGGGAACACGTATCCCGTGTCGGGAAGGCCGCCGTTAGGATTATTAACAAACGGCTGGGCTTCCGATACGACAGATTCATTTTGCATCGTCTCGAAGGGGTTGAGGCTGGAGTCTGCGGTCAGGGCATTAAGGGCAGCCTGGATCGCTCCGGCCAGGGCGAGGTCTGTATCGGTTGAGAGTTGCCGGTTCACGAATTCCGAAAGCGAGAGGAAGGGTCCGCGGAGACGGACTTGCTCGACAATTTTTTCGGCGAGTAAATCCAGCATCTCATCAGTAAGGACGCGGTAGCCCGTGAATTCCGTGGTATCGACATATTCTCCAGCAACTTGCGGTGGTTCGCCTGCTGCCCGGTCTCCGGCAACGCTGGTGCGGCTAATGGCGTGGTCTGATTCCTCGGACAAGGCAATGCTGCCGCCCACTTGGCTGTATGGTATTTTATGGTTCCGGGCATGACCCAGCAGCGCTCGCCACGCCTGCACGGAGGTCGAGTTCACATTGAACATACCCTGCACCTCCAGTCGGGAAGCGATGGTTTTCCAGGAATCAGTGGGCTGGACTTCTGCCGTGTAAATTTCACTCGCCCTGGGGGTACTGGTGACCTGATCTTCTTGGATAGGAAGATAAGACCGGTTGATCAGAGGATCCTCGCCCGTTATAAAATCGAGGTAGTTCTGACGCAGGTCGGCTCCAGCCGAAGACCCGAAACCGTTAGGCTCTGGAGCGATGGAGGAAAAGAACCAGTCATCGAAGAGGACTTGGTTGGCGCAGTAAGAATCGTCTTGCTGTTCGTTATCGCGCCTACTGGAGCGACCATTGCCGGAGGTGTTGACAATGTTATTCTTGGGAATGAGCGGCGATGCATCTGAGTTGGCTACGACATTCCCCGCGTACGGCGGAGTCGGGTTCAAGCCCCGGATTTGCATGTGGGTCAGATCAGCCAGGGAAGCCAGCGGACGAGTAGGTAGCTCCGCGGCGACGATGCGAGAGACCCCCTCGGCTTTGCGCACTCCGGTAACGATATAGCTGCTGTTTGTATCATTATCAACATTAGGAATCATGTCATCCGCTCCTGATGCATGTTCCACCACACTGAAATCCCAGGGGCAATTGAGGAGGTTGTCCATGCCGGGATAGACATCCGTGAATCGGGGTCGAGGACCCGAAGAGAAGAAGTCCACAACGGGATTGGCCTGAACCAGGCCTTTCGTGGCGGCGGCCCTATGGTTGGCAATTCGAGAACCCAGGGTCATGGAAAGAAATGGTACTGGCGTATCTGCGCATTGTGCGAGTGTCGCTGAAGCCAGTCCCTCTAACGGCGGGTATAAGGCATCTGCCACGTCATGCTCGTAGAATACTTGGAACCAACTATGGGAACGACCTGAGCCAAAGCTGTTGATAAACCATTGGAAAGCCCACCCGCATGCTGTTCCTCGGGAGGCAACATCAAATTTGGCATCGGCCTCTATCTGCGATCCTCCACTAAACGAAATCTTCTGCGGATCGGCAGGACTGTTCAAATCAAACCTCCTGTCCATGACGTAGTAAAATCCTACCCCGGCCCGTACTCCAGGGTTCAAATTAATGCTAACCCTAGAGGTGCTTGTTTCATCCCTCAGATAACCTTCAGACGGACTGAAAATACGCGTTTCTCCTGGTTCCAGAATCATTGGATTTTGGGCAAGAGTAAAAACCATATCCGCGAACCAACTCGTTGATTTACCAAGACGTTTATTACGATAGTCACCCGAGGTGCCGCCATGCTGGACAGCCCAATATTCATCAGCGAGATTAGCGCCACTTATAGTGTGTTTCAGAGCCAAAGGCCATGTGTAAGCTGGACTCATCTTGAGGGTACCATTGAGAGTGAGCCTCGTATTATAGGGGTTCCAAACGGTAACAACAGGAGTGTAAAGAACAGCTGGGCGGTATTTTCCAGGTGCTGCACCCGAAGTCGTTGCATAATGAGAAACGATGATTTGAATCCTCGCCATCTGAGGGAGAAGCCGGATATTATGAAATGTTTCGTGAGCATTGAACGGTGTTCCATTATCCACCCAGCTCTGGTGGTTGATATTTGGCGCGCTCGAAGATGTTGCCGACATGTTTTTGTAGAGTGTCGCGTAGCTTTTAATTTTTGCCCAACTTGCGATGGGACCTCGCCTGGCCCAAAATTCTCTCAGACGCGAAGCTCGGTAGTCAGCCCAATGGTAGATCATGCTATTAGCAGGCTGGTAATCGACATTTGTGGCGGGCCGGGTGTACTTGAGATGTTCGCTCGGGCTGATTTGAAAAAACTCCAACCCGGAGGTCGGCTGGGCATCCCAGTTCTCGGTGAGCAGGGAGAGATCCTTTCTCCAACCGCCGGTGGCGACGTTAGTGAGTAGTCCCATGGAACTCGAAGAGAGGTCGTGAAAACTTTGGGTGGGGGTGATCGCATCGCCGGGGCCATTGGCGATGAGGTCAGCACTGCCGCGAGTCACCGCTTTGCCGGCGAGCGAGGGGTCGGCTAAAACCGGATCCAAACCAAATGGTTCGGGATCGGTCACCGCGTGGCTACGATTACGGTCGGACCATTCGGCGGAGCTAGAGTTTTTTTCATCATAGGGCTTGGGAATGCGGGCCTTTTGGTTTTCACCGGAAATCCACCAGGCGAGCGCCCCGTCGGAGCCGACGTCTTGGGGGATACAATGAACTTGGCGGGTGTCTGAATCTTCGAGAGTCCCGGTCGCCAGCAGCGGCACGGTGCCAGACGAGGGGGTATTCTGAATCAGAGTGGAAACATCACCCGGCAGGGAGCTTTCATCTGCGCCGGAAACCAGCCAGGACACGAAACGTCCGTTGTTGGAAACGGATTTGGTCTTGGATGCGTAGTCGGGGGCCTTGGGGCGGCCTTTGAGCGTGCCGGTGAGTTGGTTGTTACTGCCTTCCCAACTGCGCCAGACTCCGAGGGCGGGAGGGTAGGACACATCCAGCACATCCGCATTTGCCGTGATCCTCATATCGGAACCTGCGTGTTGCTGGAGCTTCCCGATGGCTAACATGAGGCCCATGCGCGCATTCGCCTGGGCTTCCGCCATGGCCCGACCATTCTGGCTCGAGCGCAGTTCGATCGTGCTCAGGCTCAGCATCGCCAGGGCGATCATCACCAGCAGCACCATCACGGAGATGGTTGCGATCAGGGCGAAGCCGGATTGGTTTGCGCAGCGGGCACCTCGGTTGACAACGGCAGGGGAGTTGCTGGTTGAAAGATGTTGGCTGGCAGGGTGCGGATCCATGGTAATAGGGGATGAAGGATGCGATAGCCAGAGGGGCGAATCAATCGAAGGCAGTGAAAATTGAAACACTGAAAGCCGCAATGTATTTGCATAGTATTCGCGCTAGATTGCGGGCATGTCCAACCTATTTTTCAAGAAAGCCTACCCGATTCCAGAGTAGGGTGGGCGCGGGTCACCGCGTGTTCTTCTGGTGCCCTGGTAATTACTGCGGCACGACCCAGATATTGCGGAACACGACGGGGTTGCCGTGGTTCTGGAGAAAGATCGGTCCGTCGGGATGAGTGAGTGGGCTTTTGACTGGGGCTGAGGTGGTGAAGTCTTTTGCGAGTTCCAACTGATCGTGGATGATGACGCCATTGAGTTTCACCGTGATCCGGGGCCAGGCGGTCCGCTTGCCCTGGGCGTCGAAGGTTGCGGCGGTGAAGACGACGTCATAGGTCTGCCAGGCGAGGGGGGGCAGGCACATGTTGAGGCGTGGCTTGGAGATGGAGTAGATCCCTCCGCATTCGTTGTCCTTTCCCTCGAGGCCAAAGGAGTCGAGTATCTGGGTCTCCCAGCGGCCGCTGTGATAGATGCCGCTGTTCCCGCGTTTCTGCCCTTTTGCGGTGGGCTTGTAGGGGGTGCGGAACTCGAGGTGGAGCGTGTACCCCTTGAATTGCCGCTTGCTGGTGCAGCCGGTGGCGAGCAGGTGGCCGTTGTCGACTTTGCCATTCTGCCAATGATCGGCCGAGCCGCCGTCGAAGAGGACCACGGCGCCCTTGGGCGGTTTTGCCCCGAGGGTGGGGCTGCTGCGGTCAATACGCGGTAGCGCCGACTTGGTGCCGTCAGCGGTCGTTACGGTGAACGTGGTGCCTTCGATGGCGGCGGTGATTGTTTTGTCGGGGGACGCAAAGGTGGTTCGATCACCGCTGCTGGATCCCTGAAGGACGATGCGTGATTTTCCGCGGGTCCATCCCAGGCCGGGCAGGCCGTCATGGAGGAGGTAGGCGTTGAACTTGCCATGGCCGAGCGCAACGACCTGGACACCCATGGCGGCGCCGGCCTTGGCGCTTCCGTATTCCCCCTGGATCGAGAAATCCGGATCTTCCTGCCGGGCGGTATCGGGATCGGTCCAGGTTTGATGTTGGGGCTTGTCTGCCGCATGGGTAGGGCAGAGCGCAAGCAGGGTAGTCAGGATGGTCAGGCTGCCGAGAGTGATGGTTCGCTTCATGATGATGAGAGTTACGGGCTGGGGGACGCTTTTATTGCAGTCGACCGCCGATAAAATTCTGCGTCAGCCTGTGGGCAAGTGCGTCTGTTATCGGGTGGTCGCGTGGTGGCGGGCGAGGGGGATGGGAAAATATCGATTTTTCAAGTGACTGATACAGTCATGCGTGTCAAAATCCGGTCCGTAGATGCATAGACTATGGCCGTCTGAAACCAACACAGCCAGAAACAAACAATAATCCACCATGGCCCCACTTACTGGAAACCTTCCCCCGAATCCTTTTGATCACGCTTTTGAAATGCTTGGCCATGTACCTGAGGTTACCACGGAAAGCGTGAATGCCGAGGCACTGGAGTCGCTCACACAGGCGTTGACGACGAGAGCGACGGATCGTGGGCGGATGATTTTGTTGCGTTCACCACGGGCGGGTTTCGGCAAGAGCCATTTGCTCATGCGCTTGCACCAGCGTGTGGCCCATACGCATGAGTTTATTCCTCTGGAGCCTAGCAAGGGGAGGTTCTTGGACGCCCAGGCGGTATTGGATTCGGTGCTGCGGAGATTTTCCCGTGTGCTTCCTGCCGGTGGCGGGTTGACGGTGCTGGACCTTCTGGCGCGCCGGATTCTTGCGACGGGATTAGAGCCGCTGGTCCGATCCGGCGACGTGCCGAGTCAGGATCGCCACAGCGCACTGCAGGCGTTGCAACAACGACCGGTAGAGACGTTTGATTTCCACAATGAGGAGGCGGTGACAGCACGTTGGGCGATGGCCAACTTTTCCTTGTTAGGGCCGCGCCTGACGGCGGAACTTGCTGAGCGCACACATGCGGGATATCGGCCTGTGGCATGGTGGGTGGAGCTGTTGTTTCGCTATAGTTCGGCCTCGGTCGAGCAGACGAGCCGGAACAGCTCACTGTTTGAGACGGTTTTTGGGGGGAATGCGGTCGAGACGGACATGCATGAGAAGCTGGTCACCCTGTTGAATTTGACGGGTCTGGTGACATCGCCGGTATTGGTGCTCGATGAGGTGGAAGGGTTTTCAAGTAATCCTGACGCGGCACTCCAGGTGACGACGTTTCTGAATGCCCTGCATCAGTCGTGTAGCAAGCTGGCCCTGATCGTCAGTGTCAATGGCGATGTGTGGGAAACGGCCTTTCTGCCACGGCTTCCCTGTGGCTTGAAAGACCGGCTTTGTGATATTGTAGTGGATCTGAAGCCGATGGATAAGGAGGTTGCCGCGTCATTGCTGAGAGATCGCGCCGGGAAACGTGCCGAGACAATTATTGAGGGCATGGATTTTGATACAGGGGTGACTTACGCCAGAGGATTGATCAGGGAGGCTTCCGAGTCGTGGCAGAATATAGTGAATACCGAGCGGGAGAGCTCTTCCGGACCTGGCGATGAGAGTGAGGGTTTTCAAGAGCCTATTTCCCTGCTGGCCCCCGAGCTGACACCCGGGGTGCGGCAAGAAGTGTCCGTTGCGGGCGATGCTGGTGGTGTCCATGATAACCCGCCCGAGGAGGTCAAGGAATTCCATGCACCTGCCGCCGTGGTCATCCCTGGTGGGGAGTCCCCGGCTATGACGGGGGTAGCTACAGGAGGGGGGGCTACGGGTAACGCTTGGGAGAATGATACGGCTGAATCTGTTTTTTCAATCGAGTCCGAGCCGTCGCCTGAAGAGATAGAGCCTTCGTTGCCGCCTCAATTGCCGGACGATTTGCCCCAGCCTTTTGCCCAACAGCAGGCACCACCGGAAGAGCAGGCACCACCGGAAGGATACGCGCCTTCCGGGTGGCCGGCACCACAAGAGGGGCCGGAGCCACAAGATGGGCAGGCACCACAAGATGGGCCGGAGCCGCAAGAGGGGCAGGAGCCGCAAGAGGGGCAGGTATCCCAAGAAGGCTCGGCGTCCTCAGAGGAGCAGCCCTTCGCCTCCCCCGCGGGGCAGTCGGTTCAGGAGGAGTCTGCGACATCACCCTTTGCCATGGCTGGCGAGAGTGCCCCCGTGTTTGCTCCAGATACGGAGAGTGCTCCTGTGGAGGTCCCTCCGAGTGCGATTAACTCACCCTTTTCCATCGACACCGCCACCGCGGCGGAGAGTTCCCCCTTTGCCCCGGCGGCACCTCAGCCTCCCGGGAACCCGCCGGAAGAGAGCCCTCAGTCATTGCCGGTCGATAGCCCGTTTCGCATGGATTATGTCGAATCCCCCGCGCATGAGACCCCCGCGCATGAGGTGACCGACAATGACCATGAAAAGGTGGAAGACCTGCTCAAGCAGTTTCGCGACCGCTACGGGCGGGACTGATGTCCCGCGCCCAAGCCAGCCAAGGAGCCGGGCCGATGTGCTGGTCGGACTGCGGCGGAATGGTTTGGTTGACGGGGAATAGAAAAATATCCCGTGATGTAGATTTGCGCTTGTCATTGGCCGGCGGCTTCTGTTGACTCATCCATGGCGAAAATCTCACTTGGACTTTCTTTTGACGATGTACTGCTGACTCCGTGTATGAGCGCGGTTTTGCCCGGCGATGCAGATTTGAGAACGGCTCTTACCGATGGCCCCGAGGGCATTGGACTTAATATCCCGGTGGTGTCGGCAGCGATGGACACCGTTTCCGAAACGGAGTTGGCGATTGCGCTGGCCCAGGAGGGCGGTATTGGCGTGATCCACCGGAATAACCTCATTGAGGATCAGGCCGCGATGGTTTCCAGAGTGAAGCGCTCGGAGAGTGCAATCATCCACGAGCCCTACACCGTATCCAAGCACCAGACCGTGGGCGAACTGCGCTTTATCATGGATCAGCAGGGTTTTTCAGGATTTCCCGTCGTGGACGCCGAGGGCAAACTCGAGGGTATGGTCACCGGGCGTGACGTGCGCCACATGGCCGACGACTCTGCTCTTATCTCGGAGGTGATGACGCCGCTCGACCGATTGGCGACTTCGCATGAGAAGACCGACCTTCGCGAAGCCCGGGACATTCTTTATGAGAACCGCATTGAATAGCTGCCATTGGGCGACGCCACGCGTAAACTGACCGGATTGATTACGGGGGCTGACATCGAAAAGCGGATCACTTTCATCCATGCGGCCAAGGACCCCAGCGGACGGCTCCGCTGTGGCGCGGCTGTGGGTGTCGGGCCTGACTGTATCGAACGGGGGCAAGCCCTGATTGCTGCGGGGGCGGATGCTCTCTTCATCGATGCTGCGACCGGGCACACGACCCGTATCCAGGAAGTCATCAGTAAACTTCGCGAACTAGGTGATGTGCCCGTCATTGCGGGCAATGTGGTGACGGCCGAAGGTGCCCGTTTCCTCGTCGAGGCGGGAGCGTCCGGCGTCAAAGTGGGTGTCGGGCCCGGATCGATCTGCACTACGCGCGTGATTTCAGGTGTGGGCATGCCACAGTTTACGGCGATCCAGAATGTCGCGTCTTACTGCCGCGATCGAGGGATTGCGGTGATTGCCGACGGCGGAATCCGGTATTCGGGTGACATCGTCAAAGCGCTGGCCGCGGGAGCGGATCTTGTCATGTTAGGCTCTATTTTGGCCGGCACACGTGAGAGTCCCGGTGCGACGGTGCACTACCAGGGCAGAAGGTTTAAATCTTACCGCGGCATGGGGTCGGTGGGCGCCATGCGCAAGGGGTCGGGCGACCGTTATGGTCAGAACAGCTCGGGGAAACTTGTCGCCGAGGGTGTCGAAGGCCGTGTTCCTTACAAAGGGGCCCTTTCCGATGTCGTTTTCCAGCTTATGGGCGGGCTGAAATCAGGTATGGGGTATGTCGGTGCGTCAGATTTGGCGGACTTGCGCGAGCGTGCCGAGTTTACCCGGATCACGTCGGGCGGTCTCAAGGAAAGTCACGTGCATGATATCACCATCACCGAGGAGCCCGTGAACTACCAGCCGTCGGCCTAACGAATTACGCTATTTTTTAAAACTCATTATTTTTACTTACCCATGACTGAAAATGACCACGTCGCCGTTCTTGATTTTGGCTCACAGTACACCCAGCTTATTGTTAGGCGTGTGCGTGAGCTTGGATTTTTTGCCAAACTTTACGAACCCGAGGATTTGTCAGCTATTGGCAAGCCGGGTGCGATCATTCTTTCCGGCGGGCCGAAAAGCACGGCTGACGAGGATGCCCCGGACATCGATTTTGAGGCATTGGATGCCTTTGGTGTGCCTGTGCTCGGTGTTTGTTACGGCATGCAGTTGTTGAACATCAAATTCGGGGGTGCGGTAAAGTCGAGTGATCGGCGTGAGTACGGGCCTGCCGAGCTTAAGCCGTCAGCGAGCGAGGGGCTTTACGAAGGGATTTCGCATGAGTCGCAAGTTTGGATGAGTCACTCTGACACGGTGAGCCGTTTGCCTGCGAATGCCAAGGTGTTAGCCGCCAATAGAGAGGGGACCCCTGTTTCGCTTCAGTGGGGCGATCGCTATTTTGGTATTCAGTTTCACCCGGAAGTGACACACAGTCACGAGGGCTTGCGGATTCTTCATAATTTCCTGCTCCAAGCGAAGCGATTGGAGGAGTTCCGCATTGACGACTTTAAGCGTGAGTTGATCGATGGAATCCGTGAGAAAGTCGGAGACAAACAGGTTGTCTGCGGTGTCAGTGGAGGGGTTGATAGCACGGTGCTTGCTGTGCTGTTGAAGGAGGCGGGTGTCAGTGTGCGCGCTATCTTTGTCGATCACGGTCTGATGCGTATGGATGAGGGTGATGAAGTGCGCAATAACTTCCACCGGATGGGGGTGGCGATTGAAACCGTGGAGTGCTCGGATATTTTCCTGGGGCAACTGGCCGGCGTTTCCGATCCCGAGGAAAAGCGCAAAATCATCGGCAACCTCTTTATTGATGTCTTTTGGGACACGGTGGGGAATGCCGAGGTGCTTGCCCAGGGAACGCTCTATCCGGATGTGATCGAATCGGCGTCCAATTCCAAATCCAAGGCATCCAAGATCAAAACGCACCATAACCGTGTGCCGCGTATCCTTGAACTCCAGGAACAGGGGAAAGTGTTGGAGCCGCTGGCAGAGCTGTTTAAGGACGAGGTGCGCGAGTTGGGGCTGTCGCTGGGGATTCCCCACGATATTCTTCAACGTCACCCTTTCCCAGGCCCCGGACTTGCGGTGCGCTGCCCCGGGGATATCACGGATAAAAAACTGCGAATCATCCGGGAGTGTGACTCGATCTTTATCGGACGGCTCAAGGATTACGGTTGGTATGACAAGGTCTGGCAGGCCTACGCCGGCCTGATCCCCGTAAAAACGGTGGGCGTCAAGGGTGACGAACGCAGCTACGAGTGGGCAATCAGCCTGCGCGCCGTGGTCAGCGAGGACGCGATGACGGCCGACTGGGTCGAGCTTCCCCCGGCCCTGCTCCGCGAGACCAGCAACCGCATCTTGAATGAGGTGGATGGGATCAACCGCGTGCTCTACGACATTTCCACCAAGCCGCCTGCGAGTATCGAGTGGGAGTAGCCTGAACACTCCATTCGCGCCGATCTTGAGGTCAAATCAATGCTCTATCTTCTGTTTTTCTCCTTAGCTTAGGGGCTCCGGGATGAGTATTTCCGGGAACGGACTGACGCCTCTCGGCTGGTAGGTTTACAGACAAGCCGGCGCGTTCATGGCAGCATGGCGAGGGGAGTCACAACAGCCTGGCTCATCATCATGTCCATCGGCCGATGCCATTTTTCGTGGCGCAGAGCCATCGCCCTTCGTCGGTTGCAGGGCGCAGGCCCTTTACCACCGGAGTTATCGGCATAACAATCGTCAGGGACTTCGCCCCCTTGTCGATCCCATATCCACAATCGAGGCGGACACCTTGATCCTTCCCGCGGTTTTGCTTTTCGGCTTTATTCCTTGCCAGCTCGAGGCTCCCTCGCCACTGTCTATCCATTCGGCGTCCTTTTTCCCTGGGGCCCTCCGGCTCCCTCTCGCGACGGCAAGCTCAAACGCCCGGCCGCCCGAAAAAATGCAAATGCCCGGCAGTCATCCCATGGTGGCGGGGCGCAATGATTCCACTTGCTCGAGGCGCTATCGATCAGCTTGAAAAAATATTATGAAATTCCCCCTATGCTTTTTCGCCGCCATTCTTGTGTTTACCCAGGTTCTAACGGCGCAAACCACGAGTTCCCGGCAGTTGAGGGAAAACTTCAGCAAGGAGCATTTGGGGCTTGTTCTGAAACTCTACCATGAAGGCAAGCGCGCGGAGGCGCTGGCGCAGTTGGACCGGAGCTTTCGCCTGGCCAAAGATGAGCTGGGGCACTCAGGATTCTTTTATTCCGAGGTTTGGTCCGAGGCCCAAATTCGTTCCGGGGCTACCGATGAGGAATGGGGTCTCGATGTCTTTCTGTATCTGCTCAGGAGGGGCCACGGAAACGATGCCCGCAGCACGCGGCGTCTGAGTGGTAGGGAATACCTGCTCGGTGGAAATATCCTAAGCAAGCTGCGGTCTGTCGGCAGAATCACGGAAGCGCGTGAAGTAAACCTCATCCAGCAAAATAGTCTGCGGGTCCACGAGCGCTTGGATACTGCCAATCGCCCCTACAAGGACCTGGGACCATTGTATGACTTCCTGCCAGCTGCCCGGAAAAGGGAATTTCCCATCATGTACAAGGATGTGTTCCCCGAGACCCCCCCCGGCATTTTTATAGATTACCCCCGGATGTATGCGGTTCAGTACACCGCCTTTGCCGTGCTTGATACCGGCGACTGGGTCCGGGCCGCGGAGTTGCACCGTTGGTTTACCGACTACACCGCCAAGTACAGCATCACCGGGAAACCACGCGGGGAGGAAGTGGTCCGGAATGCGCTGCACTGCTACGGCGCTCTTGCCTCGATCTGCCTGATGCACGGGCACCCGGAGGCCGCCATCGCCGAGTATGATGCGTTCCTCGCCAAGAGCCGGCAAGACAACTACCCCATCTATGGACCCGACCCACTCTCGGCAAAGTTGAGCAAAATGATCATCCAGATCGACCATGGCACCTTGCCCGACAATACCATTGAGGTTGCCCTGGAGGCCGCCACCCGCATGGAGAAGTTCACCTACTACAGCCGACTGAGGAAATTCAAGGCGTGGACGGGATTAGCGCGGATTTACCACGCCACAGGCGACCGCAAACGGGCGTGGGGTTTGCTTGACGAGTTGGCGGCCAAGGCGAAGGACGATGTGAACCCGCACTACCAAATTGCGCTGCTGTACCCGATGATCGATCTCGCACTGAAAGAGGGTGGCACACACCCCGAATTGGAGGGCTGGCTGATCCGGCTCCTTCAGTTCGAGCGCTCCATGGGCAATAAGTTCAATGAACTGCCCCTCTACGAGAAGTATGCGAAATTCCTCACCCTCAATGGGCGCCTTTCGGAAGCCGTGCAGATCCTTCAGGAGGCCATTCGTCTGTCGGTCGCCATGAATATCCCAAGCAGGGAAAAACAGAACCGGGACGCTCTTCGGCAGCTTCTCAGCGCGAGGGGCCTGCTGGCTGGCCGGAATGAGGGACCGGAGAAAGCGGGATCGGCAAAAGGTTCGCCGTCGTCTTCCCCGGGCGGTAACAGTCCGGCCAAGCCCGCACCGGCGGCTGAAGATACCCGGCAGGTGGATGTCCAACCCCTCTCCAGCCATGCCATGATTGTTCCCGACAGCACCGCCCATGGTCGCTTCTACGTCACCAATCCTTCGTCACTGGAGAAGACCGGTAGCCTGCAAGTGGTGGGACCCATTGTGTCGGAGGACTGGGATGAGGCCAACGACCTGTCGATTGAGGTTGATGCCGCAGCTCCCGTGAAAACCATGACGCATCGACTCACCCTGTCTCCGGGGGCCAGCTGTGTGGTGGACATAAAAGGCGAGGGGGGACTGAAGGACATCGGGACCAAAGTTTCCTGCGCGTGGATGGAACTGGGCAAGCCGGTTTCCGATGGTATTTGGATCTATCAAACATCCGAGATCGCCACCAGAAGAGCCGTCATTGACGCTCACGCAGTGAAGGCCAATCCCTTCTACCTGGTGCCTATCCGCCACATGATCCAGCGTGCAGGCAACGACACGGAGAGGGACAGGGTCGACTTCAAAATCTCAGCGTCCAAACCCATGCGGATAGAAGTCTATGACCAATCCGGGACCAAGCTCATATGCGTTGACTCCAATGGGGATGGTGACTTCCAGGACAAAGGCGACATCATTCACCGCGACCTCAACGGGAACCAACTGCCAGATATCACGCTGGAGGAAGGAGAGGGGCTGGCGTCACTGGTCATGTACGTGGGCTCCGGGGGAAGCGGACCCGAAGTCGGAAAAGATCCGCATGAAATATCCATATCCATCCTCGAAGACGGGGAATGGCACTTGGATGCAGTCGATGTAATCGAATGATCCGCCGGCTTTAGGCGGTGTCGGACGGCCAGGGATTGCCTTCGCCCGCTCAGGCTGTGCGAGTGGGCAAGTTTCCTCCTCCGGAAACCTGGGATTTGAAATGCCGTGATGCACGGCACTGCGTCGTGCGCTCGAACTGCGTTCTCATCCCTGTCTTATATAAAAGCCATGACCCCCGCCCAGAAATACTGAGCGGGGGTCATGGCGGACCGACAGGGATTGCCTTCGCCCACTCAGGCTGTGCTGGTATGGAAGTTTCCTCCTCCGGAAACTTGGGTTTATAGATGCCGTGATGC
>JARFRT010000259.1 GCA_029287105.1 Akkermansiaceae bacterium
TTGTTAGGGCATTCTCTAATTAGTAGAGCATCGTTTGTATCATACATCGATTGATTTCAATCAAAACATGCGGATCAAACAACTCTAACAAACACAGCCCGAAATATCTAACGAAAACATTGCAGGCAATCTTGCCGGCAAACAACCTGAAGAGAAATCGGATTCAACCACCCCAAAACAACAGCCCCTAACATACAACCACATTATGGCCACCAAAAAAAAGACCGCAAAAAAGAAAGCCGCTCCACGCAAGGCTAAAAAAGCCGCCGCTAAGCGCGTCACCAAAAAGCCAGCTCCTAAAAAAGCAGCCAAGAAGGTGACTAAGAAAAAAGCAGCCAAGAAGCCCGCTCCTAAAAAAGCAGCCAAAAAGCCCGCTCCCAAAAAAGTAGCGAAGAAGGCCAAAAAAGTGGCCAAGAAGAAAGTCGCCAAAAAAGCCAAAAAGGTCGCTAAGAAAAAAGTAGCCAAGAAGGCCAAAAAGGTAGCCAAGAAGAAGGTCGCCAAGAAAGCCAAAAAGGTAGCCAAGAAGAAGGTCGCTAAGAAGCCCGCCAAAAAGGCAGCCAAGAAAAAAGCAGCTAAGAAGCCCGCTAAAAAGGCAGCCAAGAAGAAAGCGGCCAAGAAGCCCGCCAAAAAGGTAGCCAAGAAGCCGGCCAAGAAAGCCGCCAAAAAGCGCAAGTAATTCCGGCTGACACAGCATTTATCAAGGGACGCCCTCACCGCAGGGCGTCCCTTTTTTGGGGCCTCCGGGGGGCTTTCGCCACATTTTCATTGTCCTCGCTCCGGTTTTTCGTTTAAGCAACAGCGCATGGAGCCGCCCGCCTATCTTGTTTTACTGTACTACCTCTATGTGGATATCGAGGAACCGGAAGACTACCGGGATCAGCAAAAGGCCCTTTGCGACGAGCTTGACCTGCGCGGCAGGATCATTGTGGCCAGGGAAGGAATCAACGGCACCGTGTCGGGGGAGCGCAACTCGTGCGAAACCTACATCCAGGCGATGCATGCCGATCCGCGCACGGCGGCCATGACGTTCAAGATCGACGAGGTGGAGGATCACGTTTTCCCCAAGCTCTCGGTCAAGGCGCGCGCCGAGATCGTGACGCTCGGACTTCAAGCTGATGATTTCTCCCCGACCGAAACCACAGGGCGGCACCTCTCCCCCGGCGAATGGAAGGCCGCGATGGATGACCCCGATGCCGTCATTCTGGATGCAAGGAATGACTACGAGTTCGACCTCGGCCATTTCAAGAACGCGATCCGACCGGACATCGGCAACTTCAAGGAGCTCCCCACCTGGATCAATGACCACCGCAGTGAGCTTGAAGGGAAAAAAATCCTGACCTACTGCACCGGCGGTATCCGCTGTGAGAAATTCAGCGGTTATCTCGTCAGGGAAGGTTTCCGTGATGTCAGCCAGCTTCTCGGCGGCATTGTCGAGTACGGCAAGGACGAGGAAGTCCGCGGTGAGAACTACGACGGTGAATGCTATGTGTTCGATCAACGTATCGGTGTGCCGATCAATCACGTCAATGCCACCATCGTCAGCTCCTGCCGTCACTGTGGGCAGAAAAGTTCCCGCTACATCAACTGCGCCTACCCGCCCTGCAATGCCCAGCACTTTTGCTGCGTGGCGTGTGAGGAGACGTCACAGCGGTACTGCGGCGAGGCCTGTCGAGTCTCTGCCGACCAGGCAGAATCAAAAGCAGATACAAAAAGCGGCGATCCCGGCTAGGATCACCGCTTGAAAAAACATGAGATAGATGTTCAGCGTCTGCGGCGAAGCAGCGTGGCAAGTCCACCAAGGCCGAGCAGCGCGATGGAGGAGGATTCAGGCACAGCCGTGAGAGTCATTGCCTCAATACCAATCGTTCCCGAGGTAGCTTGAATGGTGAATTGGGTATTAGCCGTAATTTCAAACGGAACCACAAAGTCATAAACATCAGTAGTCCCGTTCGAGAGATCTCCATTATTGATAACCACGCCGCCGAAATTAAATACTTCCCCCGTGTTGTCGAAGGTTGTGAAGTCGAGCTGGGTAATGCTCACTGCTTGGTTAAAACTGAAGGTTGCGAATTGCCCGAAAGCACTTTCAAACGCATCGGTATCGGCATCGGAAGCACCATTAATCCCCAGGCTAGTGCCAGTGGCATTCAGCAATCCATCCGGACCAAGGCTGTGAATGGTAATCGTCAGGCCAGGAATTTCAGGAACGGACACGGTCATCGGAGCATCTCCAACCGCGATCCCATCAAGATTATCCCCTAGGCCAGGAGCGCCAGTATTGTCCAACCGAACCAGAGCTCCGAAAGAGAGCGAGGATGTCAGAGCCAGCGCACTGAGTGATATAATTGTTTTTTTCATAGTCATTGATAATGGGTTTTCTATTTATTTTCCGAGATGGAGTCGGGCCATCATCATGACGGCCTGATCAAACTAACATCAACTAACGGATTAACAGAAAAAAGACTAACATTACCAGATAAAACTGATTAAAATACAAAATATCGTTAGAAAAAGAACATCCGGAGATACAGCCGACCCTCTTTTTCCTCTGTTCGGGATGAAATTAAGGCCACCCTCCGAATCAAGGAACCTGTGACTCTCCAACGGATTTTGAGGCCGGGATCATGGTTCGAAACACCCCGACTGAGCGACCGGCGTTGGTTTGGGGGTCGGCGTCGTAGAGGGCGAAGAGGTGGATGTATCGGCCTCCGCCAAGCCGCACCGCGGTGTTGTAGATGATTTTTTTATGGGTTCCATACTGTGCTGCGAGCCGGTAGAGCTCTCCCGTTTGAGCACATTGGTAGGCGATGGTTTTCAGGGGAGGCACCGAGGTGACCGAACCCTCAAACGCGTGCAGCACGGTGAAGCGGGACAGGTTCTTCAGAATCAGTTGTTTCCCCTGCATCCTTTTCGAACTGAGGGAAATGCTGCTTACCAGCGGTATGCTGTGCCACCGTTGCGCCCCTTGCGACGAGGCCGTCAGAAAAACCACCCTGCGGCTGCCCTCCCCGGCCGCGGGGATACTGACGTATTTGCGATACTCATCGTTGCCGGGCATCTTTTGGTAAAGCGCCAGTACTTCCCCCGGAGCAACCGGCCTCATCACAGACGGATTGTTAAACGCGACACTCCATGGTCTCCACTGCGCTTTTCGCCCCGCAGGTTTTTTGTCTTTGTAATACAACCGGGCAGGCGGAATTTCTCCGGGTCGCGCCAACAGCATGACCGGGCCATCCCCGCCGGGCTCGTCCAGATAGCGTCTCGGCGGCATCGGGCCGAGCGCTATAATGGCAATCTCGGTGAGTGGCTTGATGGCCGCCCCCGCGTCGGAATCCTGGCCATTTTTGATGTCACCCGCAGTCGCGACAGCAAGGCATCCGATCAGGGAAAAAAACAAAAAGATGGCGGGTCGTGGCGGCTGGGCGATCATGGTGCGATTATATCTCGTTCGGGCTAAGCCAGCGCACAGACTTGATTTCAAACTTCCTCCCGAATCTCTTGTTCACCTCGCTCAGCTTACCCGCGGTGTGCTTCCCCGTGGCATAATCCAGTATCAGCGGCGTGTCGGTGGCGGCATTTGCGTCGGGTCCTCTGTTAGCCCGGTTACCCGCATGCACGTAGCGCGGGGTGCGTTCCACCACCGCCTCGATCCAGGCTCGGGCCTTCACGCGGTTACCTTCGGACGACTCACCGTAGGCGCGGACCGTAAAGGTATCACCACGCACAGCAAGCGACGGCGCGAGTGGCTCGAGGACATCGCTTTGGGTCAAAAACCCAGGCAGCCCCCACGCCTGGCTGACGGGTTGGGC
>JARFRT010000271.1 GCA_029287105.1 Akkermansiaceae bacterium
CGGTACCCCCTACCACAGCCTTCCTTTTGGCCCCCCCCGACTTCCCGAATTCAAAACAAAAATACTCCTGTCTCTCGACCAACTAACCACATCTCGCCAGACGGCAGCGACAGTGCCCCGGAGGAGGTCGCTTGCCTGGCTGCTGCCGGTGGCTCTCCTCATGGGGTTTCTTGCCATTATCGCCTTACTCTTCGGAAAGCGTTTGCTCCCTGCCATTGATGTCAAAACGACTCCGGTAGTCACTCTCCGCTTGGGTGACGAGGGCGGTGGGGGCGACGCGCCGACCGATGTGACGCCGTCCGAGGGAGCCCAGGGCCGCCTGCTGTTTCAGGCTTCAGGTTGGGTCGAGCCCGATCCCTACATCACCCACGTGCCGACGCTGATCAATGGGGTGATCGACAAGGTGTATGTGCTCGAGGGGCAAACCGTCAAAAAGGACGAACTGATCGCCACCCTCATTGATGACGATGTCAAATTGAACCTGCGTGAGGCCGGGCAGAAGGTAGCCACCCTCAAGGCACGTATTTCAGCCCACTGCTCCGGCTCGGATATTGCCAATGCCGAGTTGGTCGCGGCGCAGAGGAAAATCGATTCACTCAAGGCGGGCCTTGCCGAAGCGGCGGATCATTTGGCCCGGTTGGAAAGTGTCCCGGACGGTGCCGTTCCCAGGCAGCAGGTCGTGCAAGCTCGTCTGGCCAAGGAGCAGAAAGCGGCACAGGTGGCCGAAGCGGAAACGGATATCCCGCGTCTGCGGGCACGGCTTGAGCAGATTGAGCTCGAACGCCTCGCGATGAACGCCATGGTGAACGAACTGGAAACCGCCCGTGACCGCGCCCAGCTGGCGCTGACCCGCACACGGATCACGGCTCCGATGGCAGGCGTCGTCCTGCGGCTCCATGCCGCCCCGGGAAAGAAACGCATGCTCGATATGGACGACCCAATGTCCGCCGTGATCGTGGAACTCTATGACCCCAGGCATCTGCAAGCCCGTATCGATGTGCCGCTGACCGAAGCGGCCGGACTGCAGACCGGGCAAGTGGTCGAACTTGTGTCCGATCTTCTTCCCGATGTCGTATTCAAGGGCGAGGTCACACGCATCAGTGGCGAGGCTGATCTGCAGCGCAATACGCTACAAGCCAAAGTCACCATTCAAAACCCCGATCATCGGCTCCGGCCTGAGATGCTTCTCCGGGCCAGATTCTACGACTCGGGATCACCGACATCGTCCCGCGGCAATGCGGCGTCACCGGGGTCGCAACGACTCGCGCTCTACGTGCCGGAATCGGCGCTGGTCAACGAATCATCGGTCTGGGTGGTCTCGCCGGAAAACACGGCAGAACTCAGGCTTGTCCAGCTTGGTGACGACAGCCGGGACAATCACCGCCGGGTCCTCGATGGACTGAAATCAGGCGAGCAAGTCATCCTCCCACCCCACGCCGACCTTAAAGACGGCATCCGGGTTAAAGCAACTCCACAAACACGCCACTAACATGTCATTCATCTCCATCCACTCGCTGACGAAATCCTACACCAAGGGCAAGACCTCTGTCACCCCTTTGGAAAACCTGTCCCTCGATGTGCCGCGCGGTGAGTTCCTCGCGCTGATGGGGCCGTCCGGGTCAGGGAAAACCACCCTGCTCAACCTCATTGCCGGGATCGACTCGCCGACGATGGGCGAACTCGTGGTCGACGGACGCGATATCGCCAAGCTCTCACGCGCCGAACTCACCCACTGGCGCGCCTCCCATGTGGGGTATATTTTCCAACTCTACCATCTCGTGCCCATTTTGTCCGCCTTTGAAAATGTCGAGCTGCCCCTGTTGCTGGGTAAACTCTCCCGGTCGCAGCGACGTGAAAAGGTGAGTGCCGCCCTCGAGCTTGTCGACTTGGTTGACCGTGCCCACCACCGCCCGTCCGAGCTATCCGGGGGGCAGGAGCAGAGGGTCGCCATTGCCCGGGCGATTGTGCACGACCCCAACTTGTTAGTCGCGGACGAGCCCACGGGTGATCTCGACCGGGAATCGGCCGACGCCATCCTCAACCTTCTCAAAACGCTCGCCAACGACCATGGGAAAACCATTGTCATGGTCACCCACGACCCCAAGGCGGCCGAGGCCGCGCACCGGACACTGCATCTGGAAAAAGGCAAGTTGATCGAACAGGGCGCGTTGGAATCCGCCACAGCCAAAAGTGTGTAACAAGTAGCCCGCAGAAGAATCCTGAACGAACAAGCCAAGCACCATTGAATGACGAAATACCCAATAAGAAAGACTGGCTACTTCACCTATTCTCCGCAGTGGACAGGAGTGTCCACACTCCCTACATCCCCCCGCTTCGCGGGCCGAATGGCTAGGGAGGAGGGACACTCCTGTCCCTAGACAACCCAAGTCTGGGAATGACGAAGTCCCCAATCCGAGTAATCAAGCCAAGCACCCAATCCAAGTCTTCTTTCACGGTAAAAAAACCAAGTCTTAAAACCCATCCCTATGAAACTCATCTCACTCGCGCTCAAAAACCTCACCCGGCACCGGCTTCGGTCGCTGCTGACCATCCTTGGTGTGGCGGCGGGGATGTTCCTCTATGCCTCGGTGGAGACGATGCAAGGGTCACTGGCCAAAGCGACCCAAATCAGTGCGGACGACACCACCCTGGTCGTTTACCGGGAGAATCGTTTCTGCCCGATGACCTCGCGCCTACCCGAGCATTACTTGCCGACGATCGAACGCATCCCGGGGGTGCGCGAGGTCATCCCGATTCAGATCAGCGTCAACAACTGCGGCGCGTCGCTGGATGTGATCACCTTTCGCGGGGTGCCGCCCGAGGCACTCAGGCAATACAACCCCGACCTGACCGTGATCGATGGCTCGTATGATGCGTTTACCAAGCGCAGCGACGCCGCCCTCGTCGGCAGTCACTTCGCACGGCGGCGCGGCTTGAAGGCCGGTGACCAGTTTGAAGCGGTCGGGGTGAATGTCTATGTTGCGGGTATCATCTCCTCGGACTCACCCCAGGATGAGAACGTTGCCTATGTGCACCTCCCGTTCCTGCAGCAAGCCTCCCGTATCGGCTTGGGTATCGTCACCCAGTTCAACGTGAAAGTGGCGTCGTCCGACTTGCTGGACGAGGTGGCCGCAAAGATTGACGCTACGTTTAAATCCGACCAGCAACCGACCCATACCCGCCCCGAAAAGGCATTTTTCGCAGAGACGGCGAAGCAGATGATCGAGTTGATCGGGTTCACCCGCTGGCTTGGCCTCGGTGCGGTGCTTGCGGTGTTAGGTCTGGTTGCCAATGCCGTGCTCTTGATCGTCCGCGGTCGTGTCAAGGAGACGGCCATTTTGCAAACACTCGGGTATTCGCGCAAAAACATTGCCACCATTGTCATTTTCGAAGGGGTGCTGCTGGGCTTGACCGGCGGCTTCATCGGCGTGATCGGGGCATTCTCCTTTTTCCTCTCCAAGTCATTTACCATTGGCAACGAAGGGCTGACACTGGCGCTGGCGCCGACCGCGTCCGTGTGTGTCAGCGGCATGGCCGTCGCCCTGCTGCTCGGGCTCGTCGCCTCACTTTACCCGGCGTGGAAGGCCACATCGCGCCCGCTGGTGCAGTCGCTAAGCTCTCACTAACCCTTTTTTATGCTCCCCTTTACCTACGCCCTACGCAACCTGTTCCGGGACCCGACCCGCCTCGCCCAGACGGTCGGCGGCTCAGCCCTTGTGGTGATGCTCCTCATCGCTGCCGTGGCCCTGAACCAAGGCATGAACTCGGTGCTGTCGGCATCCGGTTCGGCCCGCAACGTGGTCATTCTCGGCAAGGGGTCCGAGGAGTCGATCGAGCGGTCCGAGGTGCACCTGGAGGCCGAGTCGATTGCGGCCACCGGTATCCGGGGCATCGACGAGCAACTCGGCGTGATGGCCGTGTCCGGCGAAATATTCTATCAGGCACCGATCACGACGGCCTCGGGCATCGAGAACCAGGCGCTGCTCCGTGGCGTGCTCGAGAAGGCCCTGCTGGTGCACAGCTCGGTGAGGCTGCTCGAGGGTCATTTCCCAGGGCCGGGCGAGGTCATGGTCGGCCGTCTCGCGCACCGCAAGTTGGATGTGGACGCGGCGGAGTTTGCGGTCGGCGAAAAGGTTTTCTTTGGCAAGGCCGAGCTGACCATTGCCGGGGTTTTCGCCGCCCCCGGGACGGTGCTGGAGTCGGAAATCTGGTTTGACCGTAATGACCTGGCCACCCTGACCCAGCGCGACACACTCTCGCTGGTCACCTTGAGGTTGGGGAGTGCGGAGTTTGATGACGTGCATGTTTTCACCCTCCAGCGCAATGACCTCGAACTCGCGGCCATCCGTGAGGACAAGTATTATGAAAAGCTCAGCATCTTCTATCAGCCCATCAAGGTAATGACCTGGGTAACGGCGGCCCTGGTATCCGCGGGAGCCCTCTTTGGCGGGCTGAACACGCTCTACGCCGCCTTTGCTTCGCGTGTCCGGGAAATGGCAACCTTGCAGTCGATCGGCTATTCCCGTTTCGCCCTGCTGGTTTCCCTGGTCCAGGAATCACTGCTCGCCACGCTCACCGGAACCCTGCTGGCATTCGTGGTTGCCTACCTGCTGCTCGACGGCCAGACGGTCCCCTTTTCCATTGGCACATTCACCCTCACACTCACCCCGACCGTGATCGGCACGGGACTTGTCACAGGCGTTTTGCTGGGTTCGCTCGGCACCCTGCCGCCTGCCATCCGCTGCCTTTCACCCTCGATCCCGCAAGCACTCAGATCATCCTAACCCAACCCGAAAAAAATGAAATACACCACACTAACACTAACTGCATGTTCCGTCCTCGCCCTGATTTCCTGTGGCGAGAAAAAAGCAACGGAAGCCAGCGATACACCAGCCACGGGCACCAGCCTGGAGGCCGTCATTGTCCCATCCGAACCCTCTGGCGCCCTGTCGATCACGGAAGTCCGCAAGACGGTGGAAGTCGGCAAGGAGGTCACTCTGGCGGGCAAGGTCATGGGTCGGAAAGACCCCTTTGTTGATGGCCGTGCCCTGCTCATCCTCGGTGATCCCGCGATCATTACCTCCTGCGATCTTCGTCCTGGCGACGGCTGCCCGACGCCCTGGGACGTCTGCTGTGACGACAACGATGCCATCAAGGCCGCCACCGCCACCATCCAAGTCGTGGACCAGGATGGTAAGCCCATCAAGCAGGGGCTCAAGGGCGTGCACGGCATCAAGGAACTGAGTAAGCTCGTGGTCAAGGGGACAATTGCGGAGGGCTCCAGTGCCGACAACCTGCTCGTCAATGCCACCGCGATTTTCGTGAAGCCCTAATCCCGTCCCACATCATGGACAAAACTGTCACCGTATTCTCCACCTGTTGCCTGGCCGGCCTGTTGCTGGCGGGTTGTGCCACGTCACCTGTCGATCCTCTGGGAAGCGACAACAAGGCGTGGCGCCAAATTCCGGCGTGGGCCAGCGCACGGATGCAGCAGCGGTGGTGGGTTCAATACGGCGATGCGGATTTGAACCGCGACGTGGCGGCGGCATTTGCCAACAACCCGGACCTGGCCGTGATTGCGGCGCGCTTCGAACGTGCCGACGCCCAAGTGGCGCAAGCACGGGCCGCCGGCCTGCCGAGCTTGAACCTGGGGATCGGCTACCGTGAGGGCAGACAACAGGAATTGGACCTGGGCCCGTATAACCTCGCCCCCTGGCAGGGAGGCGGCCAGTTTTCCTGGGAACTCGACCTCAGTGGTCGATTGCGGGCGGCAACCCGCTCGGCCAAGGCTGCCCGCGATGCCGCGTTCTGGGACCTGCATGCTGCGCGCTTGCAGATGGCCAGCAGGATTGCGGCCACGCGTTTTAACCTCTATCGCTTTAACGCCGAAATGGCGTTTCTCGAGGAATCGACCCGTGCCAGCCAGGAGACGGTCAGCACGCTGAAATCCCGGGCGGATGCCGGCATCATCGCCGGCACCGACTACCACCGGCAGTTGGCCGAGCATGAGAAGTTCAAGCGCCTGCGGGTTGATGTGAAACGTCTGCGCGACATCGCCGTGGTGCAACTCCGGGCACTCACCGGCGGCGGCGCGGTGAGCGGGACCACCCGCAGGGATATACCATCGCCGCGCAACCTGTCGTCGCTCTCACTGGCACAGCTCCTGAAAGCCAACCCGACCCTGCTTGCGGCCGAAGCCCGTGTGCGGTCAACATTCCAGTTGGAAAAATCAGCCAGGCTCGACCTGCTGCCGTCGTTCCGTTTGAATGCCTCGGCCACAGGTGCGGGCAACTCGCTGACGGGGCGCTACAAAGTCTGGCAGCACCAAGTAGGGCCGGCGCTCGATATTCCCATTTACGATCCTGTCCGGCTTGCCCGCATCAAGGTGCGACGGGCTGAAGGCAAAGCGGCGGCGGCGCAGTATCGGTCCGCTGTGCTGCTTGTTCTGGAAGAAGTCGAACGGGCCCAGGTCAATTGGCGGAGCCGCCGCCAGCAGTTGCAAATGGCGCAACGGGAAATCGCATCACTGGGAAAGACGCGCGCCGATGCCGCTGCCCGGTTCAAGGCGGGGATCACTTCCCAAATTGAATACCTGGATGCCGAACGCCGCTGGTTGGAAACCAAACGCGCTGAAGCAGCGCTCCAGCAATTACTCGTCAACGACCACATCAACCTGATCAAAGCCCTGGGCGGAGCGTCCTGATACCTGCTTTGGCCCGGCGGAGGATAACTCCCGCGATTACCCGGGGTCACTCCGTGAGAATGTCCGCCCTCCTTAAGCCCGGTCAACGTGCGCACGTACCTTGGCCAACGGCCAAATTCATATCGGCCTGGAGAATAGAGCATGCGCATTCCCCAGGTGTCCGTGTTGTATGATGCCGTTCTCTGAAGGAGAACTTGATACCGTATGATGTTCTCCTACAGAGAACGTCTTTGGGGTCGGGTATGACCTAGCGAACGGATGGAATCCGTTCACTAGGCTGGTATGAGATTCGCCGTTGGCGAAATGGATGCTGGGTTCCCGTGGGACTGGGTGCTCGCGGCCCTTGCCCGGTTCTTGGCGGCTCTGCCTCCCGACTACCGACCCTTTTTTCTCATGCGCTTTGACCATTGACTAATCCCCCCTGTCTATTGACCATCCCGCGCATGGACAACCCGACCGCGATTTTCATCCTCGTTGCCTTGCTGGCATTGTGGAACCTCGATTTCATCTCATCCCTTTTCAATCTTAAGGCGCTCGACCCCAAACTGCCCGAGGAGTTCCACGGTGTCTATGACGAGGAAAAATATGCCAAATCACAGGAATACACCCGCGTATCCGAGCGATACGGCATCATCACCGCAACTTATGGCCTCACCCTGTTGCTGGTATTCTGGTTCATGGGTGGCTTCGGCTGGCTCGACCAGTGGCTGCGTGGCTACGGCTGGAGCGAGACCGTCACCGGCA
>JARFRT010000299.1 GCA_029287105.1 Akkermansiaceae bacterium
GGATGGCACATGCAAAAACAAACCATCCCGGTTCCGCCTGCGGTCGCCGCGGGCTCATCCCGCGCCATACCCGAGAAGGAAGCGAGAAAATGGGAACCCGAAGCCCGAAAAGTTCTCAGCGACTACCTCGATGCTTCGGCCCGTGGCAATCTGGCCATGCGCATGCGCCTCGTTTCAACCAATCCGGAAACCCGGGCCCTCATGCCCAGCTACCAAGCCCCGACCGACCCCACGGATGTCGTCGCCGCCTCCGCCTTTGTCCCCAAATCCCTCCCGGAGAGTTTCCAGAGTCAGGGTATCCATCTGATGTACTACCAAAGACCGAACACCCTGCCCGATGACGCCCTGTTCCGACCCATCGTGCCCATGCGCGTCGGCTTGAAACTCGACTCGCCCACCTTTCTCGAGCATTCCGTGCATAGACGCTTTTCGCATACACTCAACCGCCAAAATGTGTGCGCCTTTTTCAAGCGGGAAAGTGACGGTCGCATCACACTTGACTGGCCCGTTTTTGTCCAAACACGCCATCAGCTGCTCGCACGCTTTATCGCAACCCGGGATCCCAAGGCACATCAGGTTTTCCGCGTGATGGTCACGCGGATCGAACCCGCACTCGTTCAGCATATCTACAATCACCAACTCCCCAATCACCACTGGTACCGCATCCAATGCCCGGGCTACCTCCAGAACCCCCACATCGCCGCCGTGCCCAGCACCTCCCCCGCCGCCGGCTATCTCCAAGGTCTATTCTCCAACTCACCCCATTCCGCCCGCAATATCCATGCCGTCACCGCCGAGCTGCGATGGCTGCCGACAACCGGGGGAAATCCGCCGATCCTTGGAATTTCTCAAATTATTTGTAAGGACTTCCTAGGTTTAAATGGCCCGGTTCCGACCGAATAATCACCCTGCCCATGAATCAATCGATGACTCTGCGCATCGGAGTCATATGGGAATAATCAAAGCCTTCTTTTTTAAAGAAATTCTGCGAGTCCGATCCCAGCTTGTCCGCCAGCAGCGTGATTCGTTTGAAATCCTTCTTTTTGGCAAAATCAGCCACGTAATCCACCAACATCGAGCCATACCCCTGACCCCGGTGATTCGGGTGAATCACAAAATCCTCCAGTAAAATCACCAGTCCACCCATTGCCGTGGAGATGGTAAACAGCAGGTTGACCATACCGAATATGCGCTCGTCACTGCGCAAAACAAAGATCCTCCCGCGGTTTGGCTGCTCCAGAATCAACGCCAAACCACGCGCATGCGCCTCCCGATCAGGTGCAAAATCATCCTGCAACACCATCAACTCCTGCACCAAATGAACAAGTTCAGGCAAATCCTCAATGGTAGCAGGCTCAACCCGGACGTCATTGCCCTGAGTACCAATAACTGTCGATGAATTGAAAGTAGCCATTTACGGCACTTATCTAGCATCATTCGACCTTCAAAGGAATTTTTTTTAAGAAAATTGCGATTCCCTGAGAATGCCGGGTTGACAAGAGGCCAAAAATCCCTAGTTTGCCCGCCCGTCCACCGCGAAACTCTTAACCACCAATCTCTTCCACCATGAAACGCACCTTCCAACCTTCCAAGCGCACTCGCAAACGCCAACACGGTTTCCGCGCCCGCATGAGCACTAAAGCCGGTCGCGACTGCCTTCGCCGTCGCCGCCAGAAAGGCCGCAAGCGCCTCCTGCCCAAAGGCGCCGAAATCCACTTCAAACGCCACATCAAGCAACACACCAAGGCTGCCTGATCTACGTAGGATCCATAAGTGTGAACTGCATGGCATCCATCGTTGCTCCGCAATCCCCACACACGATTCCCACAAAGTTACACGGCCACCCCTCGGTGGCCGTTTCTGCGTTAAGACCATAGACCCCCCACCATCATGCGCTTATCCCGGAAATTCAGCATGACACGCCACGCGGAATTCTCCCGAGCGCGCCAAGACGGGAAGGCCAAGGGCGGCGCCTATCTCGTGCTCAGCAGCCTGGCCGACCGCACCCTCCCGAATCACCTGGCCGGCGTCATCGTCACCCGCAAAATCGGTAATGCCGTTACCCGCAACCTCCTCCGCCGGCGCATCCATGCCATTCTCGCCAAACACATCGACCGCATCGACGATCACGCCGGTAAGCGCTACATCGTCACTATCCTCCGCTGGCGTGCGCCCGAGGCCACCTTCGACCAGCTTGAAAAAGACTGGCTAAAACAAGCCTCACGACTCGGTATCCTCGTCTAGGTATCCCCCCGCGCCCCGTGAAACTCCTTGCAAAAACCCTCACCAACCTGATCTATCTTGGAGTCCGGCTTTACCAAAAATTTCTCAACCCCGTCCTCAAAGTCATCGGCGGCCCCAACTCCGGCTGCCGCTTCTCACCCACCTGCTCACATTACTTTCTCGAAGCCGTCAAAAATCACGGTCCCTACCGCGGATCATGGCTTGGCATTTGCCGTATTTTCCGCTGCCATCCCTGGGGCGGATGCGGCGAGGACCCGGTTCCCCCCAAAAAATAACTTCTCCCGCCGCTCCGAACGGCCCATTTTCTACACTCAACAACCCTAACCAATCACTATTTCTCATGGATCGTAAAGCTTGGATCATACTCACCGTCTGCGGAATTCTACTCGCAGTGAATTTCTACTTCAAACCGACGCCCCCACCCCCGGCGGGTCCGGCCGCCAAGGACAACAAGGAACAGACTCCCGATGGCACCCCCACAGCACCCGCTACCGAAGCTAGCAAACCCGCCGGCCAAGGCGCCACGGGGAGTGCTGGCCTGATCACCGAACCCCATATCGAGTCCGTAGGCGAAAACACCGAGGGACTGACGTCCACGGACGCAAAAGGCCAGGATATCGTCGAATTCACATTCACCTCCCACGGCGGCGGTATCAAAACAGCAGAGCTCCTCAATCAATTCGCTGTCGGATCGCATACGCAAAACGTCCTGCTCAACAAAAATGCCCCCGCCCCCATCGGCGCCATTTTCAGGGGCCCGGATGAACCGCTCGGTCTCTACTACACCTTGGTCGAAAAAAATGGAAACATCTACTGCCAAAATAATCCGGACCATCTCAGCGGCCTGCAGATCACCAAACTCTGGAGCCTGGAACAGGACAAGTCACAACCAGGGGCACCCTGGCGGCTCAACCTGAAACTCACCTTCCTCAACAAAGGACAGGGCACCGTCGATCTCGCCAAATACTCCCTCTTCACCGGCTCTGCCACCCCCCTCCACCCGCGCGAATGGGAAAACCAGGGCGGTATCTTCTTCCTCGACGACGGGAGCTTCACCAACAAGGACAGTAACTGGTTCAAAAAAGGCTTCTTCAGCAAGGCCAAACCCCTGTTCCTGGAAAGTGTCGGGGAACTCGAATTCGCCGGTGTTTCGAACCAGTTCTTCACCACCCTCATCCGTCCCAAAAACAAGTACGCCTCGTCCGTCTGGGGGAAATCAAGTAAGGCCGAGGTTCCGGGTTCCGATCCTGAATCACCCAAGTACAGTGTGCGCTCAGGCTTTTCCTTCCCCCCGGAAAAACTCGCACCCAACGAGGACACCACCCTCTCCTACTCCATCTACATCGGTCCGAAACACTACACCCAGCTGCGCCACCTCTATTTTAACCCGGAAAACGCCAAGGACGCCGGGTTCTTCAGTTCCGCCCCCGTCAGTGAGGTCATGAACTACGGCTGGTTCGCACCGGTCAGCGTGACACTCAGCAGGCTGCTCAACTGGCTCCACGATACCGCCTTTTCCAAAACTGCCAACAAGTGGGCATGGGGGCTCTCCATCATCGCGCTGACCATCATCATCCGTATCTGTATCTGGCCGCTCCACAACAAGTCCACGCGCACCATGAAGCGCATGAGCAAGCTGCAGCCCATCATGAAGGACCTTCGTGAAAAGCATAAGGATAATCCTAACAAGCTGAATCAGGAAACGATGAAGCTCTATAAGGAATACAAGATCAACCCCATGGGCGGCTGCCTGCCGATGTTCTTGCAAATTCCCATCTTCTTCGGCTACTACCGTATGCTTCAATACGCCGTCGAACTGCGCGGACAGCCCTTTCTCTGGGTCGATGACCTCTCCATGCCGGATACCCTGCATATTATTGAGCTCCCGTTCAGCCTTCCTCTGTTAGGCGATCAGCTACCCATTAACGTGCTCCCTATCCTGATGGCGGTCACGATGGTTCTGCAGATGAAAATGACCCCCAAGACGGGTGATAAAATGCAACAGCGCATCATGATGTTTATGCCGCTGATGTTCTTCTTCTTCTGTTACAACTTCGCCTCAGCCCTCGCCCTTTACTGGACCACGCAAAACATCTTTTCCATCGGTCAAACCTGGTTCACCAACCGACTGCCCGAACCCGAACTCACCAAGCGCAGCAAGCCAGGCAAACCCGGTAAAAAATCCTTCATGGAACGCATGGCCGAGCGCGCCGAGGAAATGCAACGCCAAAAAGACGGCGGCGCCCCCGCCAAACCCATGCGCAACGCCACACCCAGCGATAAAACCCCCGGCAAAAAACGGAAGCCGAAAACCGGAGGTTAGCCTGCAGGTTCATCCCAGTCTCACAAAAACCCACCGACTACTCACAGTCGGTGGGTTTTTTAGCTTACACGGGTATGCTAACAGCCAAACACTTCAGACGGCCTAACAAAACATTTCGTGTACGCAAAAAATAGGTCGTTGCCAATCGGTCCGACAGCCTATCTTCCGAGTGCCCGGCACCCTTCTTTTCCAAGATAACGCTCTAATATGCGGATCGGCGCTTCATGAAGATCGACCAAAACCAACGCATCCAGTGTGTTGTTAAAAAACGGATCCACGTTAAATTCTAACAA
>JARFRT010000302.1 GCA_029287105.1 Akkermansiaceae bacterium
AACTTTTCAATCTCCCCACGGCGAGCAGCCGGGAAGATGTCAGCGGTTGATGCCTACCTCCTATGCCAAGGCTGCCCCGAGACAGGGCGGCGCTTGACAGAATTCACTAAATGAGCAGAATTTTCCCGGGAAGAAAGCCGGTTGAACCCCAACATATCCTTTGAAGATCATTCAGCCTTGCAACTCCCGTTATTCGGAAGCCTCATTCTGTCAATTCTGTCTGAAAAAACCCCACCCTGTCAGTCTCCCCCGCACCGCGTGATGGACAATTGGAAATTCCCCGCTATGCTGCTGCGCGACCATCCGATTTTTGCCCGCCCCAACCAAGCTCCCCAGCTACAACACCTACAACACCGATAACACCCATGTCTAACGCCGCCGTTCTTCTTCTTAATTTGGGATCTCCCGACAGCACCAGTGTTGCCGATGTCCGCCGCTACCTCGATGAATTCCTCAGTGATGAGCGGGTCCTTGATATTCCTGCGTGGAAGCGTGCGCTGATTCTCAAACTCTTCATCCTGCCCAAACGGCCGGCAGAATCGGCCGAGGCATACAAGGAGGTCTGGACCGAGGAAGGCTCGCCTCTGGTGGTGACCAGCAAGGAGCAGCAAGATCTGGTTTCCAAGCAGGTGGACATCCCCGTCTTTCTCGGCATGCGTTACGGCACCCCCTCCACGACCGACGTGGTCCGTGAAATTGTCGCCGCGGGTATCACCGACCTCTTCATCATGCCGCTCTACCCTCACTACGCCATGTCCAGCTACGAGACGGCGGTGGTCAAGGCGATGGAGGAAATCAACACCCGTGCGCCGCAAATGCGCACCAAGCTCCTGCAACCTTTCTATCAGGATGATGACTACATTGAAGCGCTTGTCGACAGTGCCAAACCGCATTTTGAGGACGACGACGACCTGTTGTTGTTCAGCTATCATGGCATCCCCGAGAGGCATGTGCAGAAAACGGATCCCTCCCACGCGCACTGTCTGGTCCGGGATGACTGCTGTGAAACCGCGCATCCCTGCCACGCCACCTGCTACAAACACCAATGTCTCGCCACGACCAAGGCATTCCTTGCCAAGGCGGGTATCGCGAAGGAAAAATCGGCCATTTCATTCCAATCCCGCCTGCTTCGCGACCCATGGCTGGGACCCTACACCGACTTCGAGCTCAAGCGTTTTGGTGAGCAGGGGGTCAAAAAAATCAAGGTGATGTGCCCTGCCTTTGTCTCCGATTGCTTGGAAACGCTCGAGGAGATCGGCATGCGCGGCCTCGAGGAATTCACCTCGGCAGGTGGCGAGTCGCTGACACTCATCCCGTGTATGAATGCCCACCCGAGCTGGATTCAATTCCTGTCGGGAAGAATCCTCCAGTGGCAGCAAGAACTGATCGACGGTCACTGATCACGACGGGCTCCCGTGAACTACCTTGCCCATCTCCTGTTAGCCGATGACTCGGACGCCTCGCGCATCGGGAATTTACTCGGGGATTTCACGCGGGGGCCGATCGATGAGCTGGCAAAAATTTACCCCGCCGAGCTGGTGCACGGCATCAGGATGCACCGGGCGGTAGACCGGTTCACCGATTCCCACGAGGTATTCAAAGAAGCCCGCATCCTGTTAGCCCCTGAGCGCAGAAGATTTGCCGGCATCATCGTCGATATCTTTTTCGACCATTACCTCTGCCTGCACTGGGAACAGTTCAGCGAACTGCCGCTTGCGCATTTTACCCAGCAGGTTTATCGGGCACTCAAGGAACACCCGGAATGGCGGGCGGGTCGACTGGCCGACGCCTTCCCGATGATGGAAACCGAGAACTGGCTCATGACCTATGCCACACTGGATGGAATCGAACTCACCTTGGAGCGGGTCTCACGCCGAAGCCCCCGCATCGGCAAGGTTGCCGGAGGCATTGACGATTTACGCAAGAACTACGACGCATTTGAACGTCATTTTCACACCTTCATGCCCGACTTGTTAGCATTCGTCGCCGCATGGAAGCGAACCCATTCGTTCTAATCCTTCTCAGCGTCGCCGCCCAGCAAGCCATTCAAAAACCCGCTGGCTTTTTCCTTGAGCAGATTTTTGCTCGTTTCGACCAAGTCGAAAACCGCCCCAACGGGACGGATCCGGGGATCGGAAAAGTCCCCCGATGACTTGAGTTCCACCAGCAGACGTCCGTCGCGGAACAGGCGTTTTTCCATGTCGGCAGCCGCCGTCGACTTGATGTTGCCGGACAGCATATCCAGCGCCTTCATGACTGTGGCATCAAAGTACCCGCTCGCCCTCTTTGACGCCAACAGCTCGGCATGGATCTCGTGCTGGTCAGTCTCCATCTGCAACCACGAGTCCTGCATGGCGGCGATCTCCCAGTCACCCACCCACAGCGAAAGAGGTTTGTTTACCGTGATACGCCCCAGATGGTAGTGCAAAGCGATGGCCTCGCTCCTGCCGAAAGTCGCCTTGTCGGGTAGAGTTGCCACCTTGATCCCGACCTTTTCAAGAATCGAGAGATGGTTCCACATCTTGGTGACAAACGGAATACGCGTATTGAGCCACGATGCCTCGCCGAGATTGAAATCCCCTTCCACCTCGGGCTCAGCATCTCCTGTCCGGGGGTTGAAAATACGCGTGTTGGACTGGCCGGTGATATCAAGGTCGCCATAATGCCGGCCGTCGGGCGAGTCCATCCTGATTTTCCCCCTGACCTCGAGCTTCGCGGTGTTGGTCTGTTCCAGCTTCGCAGGGTCGATCCTGATCGCGCTGAGCTCAATAGTCACATCGCTGCAGCGCAACCGCAGGCCGGTGCTTTCCAGCGTGATATCGGCGCTTGAGTTTTCAATCGACAAGCCGCCGAGCGTGGCCACCAAATCCTCTTGCTCATACACATTGAACCCACCCTTTCGGCCCCCGTCCGGCTTGACCCGCCCCTTCCCGTCCGGAGCTTCAAAAAGAGCCCCCAGCGTCGTGCTGCCGTCCTCACGATAGGTGGTGGTAACCGCCGCACCCCGGATGGTGATATTCCTGACATCGATGTGCCTGCTGAACAGGCCCCACAGGCCGACGCTCAGACTCACCTGCTCGATCCGGACAGGTGCTTGGTCACCCGCCTCTGCCCCGCCCCTGGGCGCGAGACTCACGTCGCTGAGAATCACCCTCGCGGGCAGCCGGAAAATGGAAACATCCACGTCCCCAATCTCAACCTCACTATTGATCGAGTTCTCAATTTCTCCGATCAGGTAACTCTTGTTGATCAAGCTCCTCGCAATCACCCCGGCGGTAAGAGCCAGGAGAAAAAAGCCGGCCACAGCCACCACCGCCCACTTGACCAGGTGTCTTTTCCCATTGAGTTTCCTTTTCCGCACCCGACGCATAGGGGGGTATTGTAAGCAGGATCAGGAATCTCTCAACCCCATAATCAAGCCTTGCATCTAGCGGCATCCTGGGAATAAGTAGGCGCATGTTCCTCACCATTATAAGCGCAATCTGCCTGATCAGCCTGGGTATGGCAGGATTCCTGGGATGGGACCGTCTGGAGACGG
>JARFRT010000308.1 GCA_029287105.1 Akkermansiaceae bacterium
GGTCTGGTCAAGGACAAACGCCCGAGCCAGTACCGGTCGTTTATGAACGGACGCCGCTGGATGTATGAGCTTGCCCGCACCCACGATGGTGTGTTCGGCTGGGTCAGCGGTTGGAATGTCAGTTACACTGACACGGCGCACAAGAAGGGTAGGGCCTGGGGGAACTACATCCCACTCGTCTACACTCTGCCCCGCAAACACCTGCGTATCTACGGCGCCCCCCCAAGCCAATTTTCCCAACACTACGCCATTCCCAAACAACCCTGGGGAAATGAGGCCGATGCCATGTTCTACTCGCTCGAACCCGGTGAGTATAAACCCGGGAAAAAGCAGGACATAGCGGCTGAAAAACTCAGCACCGATGCCTCCAAGCCGATCATGGCGCGCCTCGGTGATCCCAAGGTCAGCGATGACACCCTGCTGATGTATGCCCATCACATCGACCAAGGAATCCGCACGGCAACGGCCCGAGCCATCAACAACCATGGTCGCGATCATCTGGTCACGCTTCTGCTGAAGTCGAAAGACCCCCGCGGGCGCCACGCCGGGCTGACCTGCATCACCGGTATGCAGAAAGGCAGAGCTCTGCCGGACGACCAACTGACCGATGAAATGTTCCACCTCGTCGCCGGTATGATCAACGATCCGGAAGAGGCCTGGTGGGTGGCTGATGCCGCGATGAACGCACTGGCACGGGCCAAGCCCGATCTGATCGCGCCTCACGTCGACCGCTTGGCCTACTGGCTCAAACACGATGACTGGTGGCTCCGCAAGGCCGCCATGACCGCGCTGACCCCCATCGCCGCTGACAAACGTTTCTACAAGAAGATACTTCCCGTCATCGGCAAGATGATTGCCACCAACCAGCGTCCGGTGGCACTCTCTCCAGTCAGCGGAATTGTAAGTCAACTGCAGACCGCCGATCCCGAGGTGCAGCAGTTTGCCGTCAAGGTGATCGGCCAAGCCTACAGCGACTTCCCCACCCAGTTGCACGCCCCCGGAGGGCAGGATATGTCCGCCGGCATCGCTTACCTGCTGGACGGGATTGCCAGGAACCTTGCCAATGCACCGGGTGGGTTTGACGAACTCTACAGGGTGGCCAAAAAACGCTTCCCCGAGCTGGGCCTGCCCCACCAGGATCTCTACCTGGGCGCCGACGCCAGCAAATTCGGGCCCGAGGTTAAAAAGGCATTCATGCCCATCCTGACCCAGCAATTGATCCCCGACTATATCGAAAAGAACCGCAAACGTCTGGAAAACGAGTTGAAGCCGAATATGCCCGACCGCACGGTCGAGGGCTTGGTTGCCCTCTACAGCAAAGCCGGCGTCGACGACTACGAATGGAAGCACTTCGGTCCGAAAAAGACCGAGATCAAGTGGGACTACCACACCTTTGTTCCCCGGGACGGCAAACTCTGGGAGCCGGGTTGGCGCTACCGTAAGGTCGAATGGCCCAAAGGAATGGAAAACTGGTTCACGGCAGACTTCAACCCCAAGGCGGCCGACTGGAAGAGCGGCTTCGCTCCCTTCGGCAGCTATGATGGCAAGATCGATTACCGCGGACAATGCCAAGGCAACTTCTGCGGCTGCGGTGAACCCCTCAAAACCTTGTGGACGGAGGATGTGCTGATGATGCGCGCCGAGCTCAAGCTCCCACCGCTGAAAAAAGGCTACGCCTACCGCCTGCTGGTCGGTGGCCGCTCCCACGTCAACAACGGCGACGGCTCCGACGTCTGGATCGACGGAAAATACATGGAAGCTCGCCGCAAGACCGATCCATCGATCAGCGGCGTCGGCAAGCGTCAGGGTGGCAAGCCTTGGGGCCGCACCATCAACGACGCGTTCCGGGCCGAGTTCGAGGACGGCAAAATCATCCTTTCCGCCACCGGGTTCATGCGCATCAAGCACAAGAGCGGGATCAAGGCCAACCGCCAGAGCTTCTGGTTCGAAGAGATGAAACTGCCAACCCTTGACGGTAAGTAAACATCCATTCATTGACGAGGCCTGTTATGAACCCCAAAGGGGTATTCTATCGTAGCCCGGGGCAGCGCCCTGGGGTGGTTATTTCCCTTATTCCAGCCCTACAGGGGCGTTCTAAATCAACAGACATCACCTCTTTTCCAGTTAGAAAATCCACACCCATGAACAAACAATCCCTCATCGCCACCGCCGGTATCGTATTGGCACTTTTCTCCGGATCAACCGTTGTTAATGCAGCCAAAGAAGCACCGGATCAGGCCCCGCCGACGCCAACCCTCCAGGCCCAGTGCGCAGCACCTTTCCTCGACAACGCCGTCTTGCAGCAGAAAATCAAGCTGCCCGTCTGGGGGACGTCCCTGCCGGGTGCCAAGGTCACCGTTCGATTCGATGGCCAGAGCCAATCGACCCCGGCCGACGGCACCGGCAAGTGGCGGGTGCTGCTCGATCCCATGGACGCGGTGAAACTGCAATCAGTCAACGACTGCCCGGCAGGCAAAACGATGACGATCACCTGCGAAAAAGACGGCAAGAAAGCGGTCAAGGAGATCAAGAACCTGGTGCTCGGCGACGTCTGGCTCTGCGCCGGACAGTCGAACATGGCGGGCGCCCTCAGGACCTACAAGCCGAAGCTCTACCCGGCGGATACGCTTGAAAAAGCGAACTACCCGGCGCTTCGCCAGTACCGCTCCGGCGACGACGACGCATGGGTCGTCTGCTCCCCCGAGACCGCGCCCGTTTTCAAAAAAGTCGCCTTCTTTTTCGCCCGCAGACTGCAGCGCGACGCCCTCATCCCGATCGGGCTGATGCCGGCAGCCGTCGGCGGATCCAGGATCGAACCCTGGTTGAACCAGGCCCCCTACGAGGTCGGCGGGCACTACCGCAAATTCATCGCACCCCTGGTCGGCTATGGCCTGCGCGGCACCCTCTGGTACCAAGGTGAAAGCAACGAGAAAGACCGCCGCCTATACCAACCGAAACTCGCGGCCCTGATTACCGGCTGGCGCAAAGCCTGGAACCAGGGCGACTTCCCCTTTTACTACGTCCAACTCCCGGGCATCGGCACTTCGACACTCGAGAACCCCGCCGGCGGTGACGGCCGGGCCGAGATCCGACAGGCCTGTGTCGAAACCCTCGCGATCAAAAACACCGGACTGGCAGTCACCATCGATGTCGGCGCCAAGGGCGAGCATCCACCTAACAAATACAATACCGGTGTCCGCCTTGCCCGCCTCGCCCTGCACAACGATTACGGGTTCAAGAACCTGACAATATGCCCGCTCTACAAATCCCACACGGTCAAAGGCAGCAGCGTCCGGATCACATTCGACAACGCCCCGAACGGTCTGATGATCGCCCGTAAGGAGGGGTTCCTTCCCCCCCAAACCCACCCCCAATGCCCCAATGACTGGGGTTGCAAACACGCCCCCCGCGGGCCCAGGCACAGGGGCCCACGGAAAAAACACCGGAGCCCAAAGGGTGTGGACGGGTTAGCGGGGAAAAAACCCCCACCCCGGCACCACACCCACAACC
>JARFRT010000348.1 GCA_029287105.1 Akkermansiaceae bacterium
TTACCGTATTGACCGGATCCACCTGACTGCTTCTTGTGTGTGTAGGAGTCTTCGATACGCTTGGTGATGGTCTCGCGGTAGGCGACCTGGGGTTTGCCGACCGTCACTTCACAACCGTGGGTCCGCTTGAGGATGTCTACCTTGATATCGAGGTGAAGCTCGCCCATTCCCTTGAGAATGGTTTCGCCGGAGTCGAGGTCGGTTTCCACGATGAAGGTGGGGTCTTCCTTGACCATCTTGCCGATTGCGGTTCCCAGCTTTTCTGCGTTCGCCTTGTCCACGGGGGCAACAGCGATGGAGATCACAGGAGCGGGGAACACCATAGGCTCGAGCGTGGCTGGATGGTCCTTGTCACAGAGGGTGTGACCGGTCTGGACGTTTTTAAGTCCGACCAGGGCGACGATGTCGCCGGCTTGGGCACCGTCGAGTTCGATACGGTCATCAGCACTCATTTCGACAATACGGCCGACACGCTCGGTCTTACCAGTGAAGGTGTTGAGGATGGTGCTTCCTTTTTCAAGTTTGCCCGAGTAAATACGGGTGAAGGTGAGGGCGCCATACTGGTCGTCCATGATCTTGAATGCCAGGGCACGGAGGGGGGCGTCAGGAGTGACGATGGCAAATTTGCCGGTCTCGTTGCCTTCCGGGTCCACCTCAGGTTGGGGGGGGACCTCGGTAGGTGAGGGCAGGTAGTCAACAACGGCGTCGAGGAGAACCTGGACACCCTTGTTTTTGAAGGCAGAACCACAGTAAGTAGGGAAGAAGTCGAGGGCGATGGTGCCCTTGCGGACACACTTCTTGATGTCCTCGATGCTTGGTTCGTTGCCTTCGAGGTATTCCATCATGATCTCGTCGTCCTGCTCCACAGCAGTCTCGATGAGTTCGGCGCGGTATGTTTCCACGTCGTCCACCATGTCGGCAGGAACGTCTTCGATGGTATAGTTCTCAGGCTCACCGGAGTCGTCCCAGACCCAGGCTTTGCGGGTGAGAAGGTCAACTACGCCAACCATGTTGTCCTCGATGCCGATGGGAAGAACCATGATGAGAGGCTTGGCGGCGAGCACGGTTTTGATTTGATCACAGACGCGGTAAAAGTCGGCGCCGGTGCGGTCGAGCTTGTTGACGAAGATAACACGGGCAACAGCGGAGTCGTTGGCGTAGCGCCAGTTGGTTTCAGACGGAGGCTCAACACCACCAGATCCACAGAAGACACCGACGCCACCGTCAAGAACCTTGAGGGAACGGTAAACTTCCACGGTAAAGTCAACGTGGCCGGGAGTATCAATGACATTGAAACGGTATTTACCATTTTCCCACTGCTTATTACTACCTTCCCAAAAACAACTGGTGGCAGCAGATTGAATGGTGATACCACGCTCCTGCTCTTGTTCCATGAAATCGGTTGTCGCTTCACCATCGTGAACTTCACCGATTTTGTGGGATTTACCCGTGAGTTTGAGAATACGTTCCGTGGTCGTGGTTTTACCGGCATCCACGTGGGCGAAAATACCGATGTTTCGATAAAGAGAAAGGTCTGACATTGCTTTGGTTTCTTTGTTTATGGGTGTGCCCGCCGACTGAAATACAGGTGAGGGGGCGAAGTTCGGAGCGGCAAATAATTGTCGCGGCGGCGTGTAACTAGCGGATTATGAACAATTGGCAACCTTAGATTGATAAATATGCGTTTTTTGTGCTATTTTTTATCGACAAATCTTAAGCCCCGATTTAATTCCGCTCCGCGCTGAGGGCCCGCCTCAGCCGTGAAATGGAAATGGCAGGATAGCTCAGGGGTAGAGCGGAGGATTCATAAGCCTTAGGTCCGGAGTTCAAATCTCCGTCCTGCTACCATTTCCATTTTCGCGGAGGATGGCCTGTCGCCCGACTCTTGGGCGGTGCCAAGAGGCTCTTGCAAAGGAGGCTCTTACAAAAGGGGCAAGGGGGCATGGAAATTCGGAAAACACTTCCGTAGGATTGATGGTCATGTTATCCGGAATTTGAAACGGTCTTAGCCGTGATTTTGCACATTCGAACCTGTTTTGAAGGTGGAGGCGAAAAATAATCGCAAAAAAGTTCAGATACGGCTTGCCAGATGGAGGCTCATTTGTATATTCGCCGCCCCTCGCCGCAGCCTTGCGAGAAAACAAAGGGCTGAAACATACAGAAGAAAGCTGCAGGAAAGCAGTTAAACTATCGGGTAGCTCCGGATAAGAGGCGGTTTTCGAGGTCACTTAATATACCTCGTGCCTCTTGGGCGCACCTCGGTGGTTTTCTATTTTCCCGACCACCAACGGATTTTTTCATTCATCCATTTTTCTATTCATTCATTTATCAACCAAAACCACGCAGGAATATGCCTACAATTAACCAGCTCGTCCGCAAAGGGCGCAAAACACCAGTGACCAAGTCCAAGTCACGTGCACTGAACAACTGTCCGCAACGCCGCGGCGTTTGTCTCCAAGTCATGACCCGTACGCCGAAGAAGCCCAACTCAGCGCTCCGTAAGGTAGCCAAGGTTCGTCTTACCAACGGCCAGGAAGTCATCGCTTACATCGGTGGTGAAGGACACAACCTCCAGGAACACTCCATCGTGCTCGTTCGCGGTGGCCGGGTGAAAGACCTTCCAGGTGTTCGTTACCACATCGTCCGCGGTGCCCTCGATACCCTCGGTGTTGATAAGCGTAACCAGTCGCGTTCCAAATACGGAACCAAGCGTCCCAAGAAGTAATTGGCGCCCATTTTCTCCCATCACTAACTCAATCTTAACTTTAATAATACTATGGCTCGCCGTAAAAAAGTTTACAATCGCCCCGAAACCCGGGATCCCCGCTACGATAGCCCCGTCGTCGGAAAACTCATCAGCAAGGTCATGCGCGACGGAAAGCGTTCGCTCTCAGAGCGGATCGTCTATGCTGCCATCGACAAGGCCAACGAGGGAACCGACACCGTCGATCCTCTCGAGGTTGTCACCCGTGCCCTTGAGAATGCCAAGCCACGCGTCGAGGTGAAAAGCCGCCGTGTCGGTGGTGCCACCTACCAGGTGCCCCTCGAAGTGGACCCCAAGCGTTCCGAGTCCCTCGCCATGCGCTGGCTCGTTACCTTTGCCCGCAACAAAAAAGGCACCCCGATGCACGTCGCTCTCTCCAACGAGATCAAAGACGCGGCCAACAATCAAGGCAATGCCGTCCGCAAACGCGACGACATGCACAAGATGGCCCAAGCCAACCGCGCCTTCGCTCACTTCCGCTGGTAATCCGCCCACCAAGGCCGCATCCAGCGGTTTTTTTACGCAACTGATGCAGTAATCCACCCACCTCCCAACGTCATGTCTGAGAATCCCAATCATCCCAACCGTCCATACCCATTGGAACGGACGCGGAATATTGGGATTGCCGCGCACATTGACGCCGGCAAGACGACGCTCACCGAGCGTATTCTTTTCTACACCGGCATGATTCACCGAATCGGGGAAGTGCACGACGGGGCTACGGTCACCGATCATATGGAGCAAGAGCGCGAGCGTGGTATCACCATCACCTCCGCCGCCGTCACCTGCGAATGGATCCAACACCCGAACGATGGGGTGGTTAAGCTCTACGAGCAGCAGAAACACCGCATCAATATCATCGACACCCCCGGCCACGTCGACTTTACGGCCGAGGTGGAGCGATCCCTGCGGGTCCTCGATGGTGCGATCGTCCTCTTCTGCGGCGTCGCCGGCGTGCAACCCCAGACGGAAACCGTCTGGCGCCAGGCCGATAAATACGACGTCCCGCGCATCGTCTTCGTCAACAAGATGGACCGCACCGGCGCCAACTTCGAAAACGTCTTCCAGGAAGTGAAGGAGAAATTCGGTGTCAAGGCGGTCCGCATCCTCATCCCGATCGGCGCCGAGGAGGAACTCACCGGCCAGATCGACGTGGTCAACCTCAAAGCCGTCCACTACAAGGATGACGACGCCATGGGCTCCACCTTTGAGATTCAAGAGCTCCAGGGCGACCTGCTCGCCGAAGCCGAATCCGCCCGCGAAGAGCTTCTTTCCATCCTCTGCGATTGCGATGACGAACTCGGTGAGAAATTCCTCATGGAAGAGGAAATCACCACCACCGACATCAAAAACGCGCTCCGCCGCGCCACCATCGCCAACCAACTGGTGCCCGTCGCCGGTGGTTCCGCCTTTAAAAACAAGGGCGTCCAGTTTCTCGTCGATGCCGTGATCGACTACCTGCCAAGCCCGCTCGATATCCCGGCGGCCCAAGGGCAGGAGGCCGATGACGCCGAGGTCGAGGTGCTTGCCAAAACCGACGACAACGAGCAATTCTGCTCACTCGCATTCAAGCTTTGGGCCGACAAGTATGTGGGTAAGCTTATCTTCTTCCGTGTCTACTCCGGCACCATCTCCAAAGGGGACATGGTCTACAACCCACGCACTCGCAAAAAGGAGCGCATCGGACGCCTCATCAAGATGCACGCCGATAAACACGAGGATATCGAAACCTGTTACTCCGGTGACATCGCCGCCATCGTGGGACTGAAAAACGTCCAGACCGGCGATACCCTTTGCACCGAGAAATTCGACATCATGCTCGAACCTCCGCTTTTCCCCGAGCCCGTCATCGCCATGGCCGTTGAGCCCAAGACCGTGGTCGACCAAGAGAAGATGGCCGTCGCGCTCGCCCGCCTTTCCGAAGAGGACCCGACCTTCATGGTCAAAACCGATGAGGAAACCGGCCAGACCATCATCTCCGGTATGGGTGAACTTCACCTCGAGGTCATCGTCGACCGCATGATGCGCGAATTCAAGGTCGCCTGTGGCGTCGGTAAGCCCCAGATCGCCTACCGCGAAACCATTACCAAAGCATCCTCCGGGGAGGGGCTGCTCAAGAAACAATCCGGGGGCCGCGGACAATTCGGGCACGTCGTTCTCGACGTCGCCCCGGGCGAAAAAGGCAAGGGGCTCACCATTGACAACCTGGTCATCGGCGGCGCCATCCCTAAAGAATTTATCAACTCGGTGCTGGCCGGCGTGCGCCTGTCCATGACCAACGGCATCGTCGCCGGATACCCGGTGGTCGATGTGCATGTCAACATCACCGACGGATCCTACCACGAGGTCGACTCCAACGAAAATGCGTTCAAAATGGCAGCGATCCTCGCCATGCGGGACGCCTTCAAAAATGCCGGTCCGGTCCTGCTGGAACCCGTCATGGACGTTGAAGTGGTCACCCCCGAAGAATACCAGGGCGATATCATGGGCGACCTCAACCGCCGCCGTGGCCAGATCCAGGAAATCGAAAACAAACCCACGCACGCAGTCCTCAAGGCGCTCGTGCCCTTGGCCCAGATGTTTGGCTATTCCACCGCCGTCAGAACCCTCTCCAGTGGTCGCGCCGACTACACCATGAAGCCATCCAGTTTCGAGCAAGTCCCGCAGAATATCGTGGACGAACTCACCAATGAATACGCATACGCCAGCTAACCAACAGCTGCAACCATCTCACTAACCATCCTCAAACAATCTAACTAAAACCGACATGCAACAGCAGAAAATAAGAATCCGCCTCCGTGCATACGATCACCGCGCCATCGACAAGTCCGCTCTGGAGATCGTCGAGACCGCCAAGCGTACAGGAGCCAAAGTCGCCGGTCCCATCCCATTGCCCACCCGCATTGAGAAGTTCAGCGTGAACCGTTCCGTCAACCAGAACAAGAAGTCAGCCGAGCAGTTCGAGATCCGGACCCACAAGCGGATGCTCGATATCGTTGACCCCACATCACGCACCGTGGACGAGCTCAAGAAGCTTAACCTTCCTGCAGGTGTCGACATCGCAATCCGTATCTGACCCCAAGTCACCCACCAATCATCTAACCATTTAAACTACCAAGAACCATGGCACTAGGACTACTAGGAAAAAAAGTCGGCATGACTCGCATCTTTGATGAAGAAGCTGGCACATCCATCCCTGTCACCGTCGTCGACGTTGCAGGCAACGAGTTCCTCCAGGTCAAAACCTCCGAAACAGACGGCTACTCGGCTGTCCAGGTGGGTTATGACGACCAGAAGGAATTCCGCCTCAACCTCCCCAAGCGCGGTCACTTCAGCAAGTACGGGGCATCACCCAAGAAGCTTGTTAAGGAATTCCGCTTCGGCAGCGACGCCGAACTACCCGATACCAAGGCCGATCATCCCGGCGCGGCCCTGTTTCAGGTCGGTCAGTGGATCGATGTTGTCGGAACCACCAAAGGCAAAGGTTTCCAGGGTGTTGTCAAACGTTACAACTTCTCCGGACAGCCTGATTCCCACGGCCACATGATGCACCGTCGCCCAGGTGGTGTCGGAGCCGGAACATGGCCCGGCCGTATCTGGAAAAACAAGAAAATGCCCGGACATCACGGTGTCTACAGCCGCAAGGTGCAGAACCTCAAAGTCATTCAGGTCCGTCCTGAGGACAACGTCGTCCTCGTCTCGGGTGCCGTCCCCGGCCCCAATGGCGGCTACGTTGTCATTCACCCCGCGATTAAAAAAGCAGCACCCGCCGCCCAGTAGAGAACGCTCACGGCTTCATACTAACTACTAGCTACTCAAAAAAATGTCCAAAACACTCTCAATTCAAGACGCGCAAGCCGCAAACATCCAGGTGATCGAAGGTCACAAGGGTGACCAGGCCGTGCACGACCTCGTCACCGCCTACCGTGCTAACCGCCGCAGCGGCACCGCATGCACCAAGACACGCGGTGAAGTCAAGGGCTCCAATAAAAAGCTCTGGAAACAAAAAGGCACAGGCCGCGCCCGTTGCGGTAATACCACAAACCCCATTTGGCGTGGTGGTGGTATCGTCTTCGGTCCCCGTCCCCGCGATTACTCCAAAACGGTTAACAAGGGAACCCGCAAGCTCGCGCTGCGTAAAGTCCTCGGTGACCTGATCACATCGGAGGCCGTCATCGCCGTTCCCAGCTTTGCTGTCGCCGACGGCAAGACCAAGTCATTTGTCGCAGCCATCAAAGCCCTCACAGACGCACGCAAGGTGCTGGTGATCGCCGAGAGCTTCGAGGAAAAGACCTACCTCGCCGGACGCAACGTGCAAAACGTTTTGCTGATGACCGCTTCCGAAGTGAACATCGAGCAACTCCTGCACGCCAACACCATCATCCTTGTGGAGGACTCCTACGAGACCTTCGCGCGCCGCACGGCCTAAATCCCAGCCTAAACCATTTACTTACTCGTAACCATGAAAGACATCTATCAGGTCATCGACACCGTTCTCATCAGTGAGAAAGCCACCCTTCTTCAGGAGGAGAACAACGAACACGTGTTCAAGGTGGATCGCAATGCCAACAAACTCGAAATCAAGCGTGCCATCGAACAACTCTTCGGCAAGAAGGTTGAAAGCGTCCGCACCATGAACTGTCAGGGCAAGAAGAAGCGCAATCGTCGCGCTGACGCCGGCCGCACCGCCCACTGGAAAAAAGCCATCGTCCGCCTTAAGGATGGCGAGTCACTTGACCTCGTCTAAGCCAGGACACTCAGTAATCTATCCCGCTGAAAAACGATCACATCGAACCCAATAGCGAATTATGCCTTTAAAAACATTCAAGCCCGTAACTCCCTCAAACCGCTACAAAGAGTGGCCCAGTTATGAGGAAATTACCAAAACCACTCCTGAAAAAAGCCTCACCCGTCCTCTTAAAAAGAGCGGTGGACGCAATAACCAGGGCCGCATCACCTGCCGTCACAAAGGAGGTGGACACAAGCGCAAGTACCGTCTCGTTGACTTCAAACGCAACAAGATCGACATGCCCGCCAGCGTACTCAGCATCGAGTATGATCCCAACCGCACCTGCCGCATCGCCCTCATCCAGTACGAAGACGGTGTCAAAAGCTACATCCTCGCCCCCGTTGGCCTGGAGGTAGGCGCTACCGTCATCTCCAGCGAGACGGCGCCACCTAAGCCCGGCAATGCCATGACGCTCAAGAGCGTCCCTCTCGGAACAGCCATTCACAACATCGAGATGACTCCCGGAACAGGCGGTAAGATCGCCCGCTCCGCCGGTCAGCAAGCGATGCTCTCCAACCGTGAGGAAGGAGGCCACGCCCTCGTCAAAATGCCCTCCGGTGAAATCCGCAAGTTCAACCAGAACTGCTACTGCACCATCGGCCAGGTCGGCAACCGCGACCACATGAACGAGGTGTCCGCCAAAGCCGGGCGCAGCCGCTGGAAGGGTATCCGCCCGACCGTTCGCGGAATGTGCATGAACCCGGTCGATCACCCCAATGGCGGTGGTGAGGGTAAGTCCAAGTCCGGTGGTGGTCGCCAACACCTCAAATCACCCTGGGGTCACGTCAAGGGCCAGAAGACTCGTAAGAAATACAAATCAAGTAACAAACTCATCGTTTCCCGCCGCAAGAAGAAGTAAGGAAGCGCTCATTTCAAATCACTAATCACAAATCTCATGCCCAGATCACTCAAAAAAGGTGCCTACGTTGACCAAAATCTGCTCGCTAAAATCGATGCGGCCGAAGCCAACAACGATAAGAAACCCATCAAGACATGGAGCCGTAACTCGGTTATCACTCCTGACTTCGTTGGCCACACATTCCACGTCCACAATGGCAAGTCATTCCCGACCGTCTACGTGAACGAGAACATGGTTGGCCATAAGCTGGGTGAA
>JARFRT010000356.1 GCA_029287105.1 Akkermansiaceae bacterium
ATGCCATCGAAAAACACCCCGGTAATGCCGCACTACTCGACAAAGCAGCACAACTCTACACAAGCATCCCTCATTATGGATACATCATCGCCGGCGAGTTTAAGCGAGGCAACCACCGCGGCGGTGGCCAGTACTGTGACAGCTCGCAAAGAGACCGCATCCGCGCCATCCAACTCTACCTCCAAGCACTCGACCAATGGCCCGCCAATCGAGATGACACCGAAAAAGCCTCACTCTACGCACGCCTCGCCGCCGCCGTCTCCATGAACGCCCGGGGCAGCGCCGCCTGGCGGCTCCAAATCCTCAGCGACCTGACCACCCTGCCCGATCACGAACCCGGAAACCGATGGTCTCGCGGCGGCAGGGACCCTAAGGGAGCACCCGTCGATCCCGATGGAAACCCTCTCTTTTACCGAGCTCCCAAGTCGTGGGAAACCGCGAAAAACGACGGCGAACGCTGGCGCTTCGCACTTGATCAGGCTGCAAAACTCGACCCGAGACTCACCGACCCCCACCGGCTGAGCTGGGCCCAATTCCTCCACAGCCAGTTCGGCGTCACCACCATGGCCCGCTACGGATGGTTTCGCTCCATGGACATGGACGACCAAAAAGGCATCCTCCAGCTCCACACGCTCAAAGACAGCGAAACCGTCACCCGACTCGCCACCGGCGTCAAACGCTTCACCCTGCCCGCCGATCAGAATTTCATCACCACCTATAAAGAACTCAGCGTACGCGACGAACATGCCGCAGACCGTCTTATCCAGATTTACCTCGACCGCCGCCAGCATGAAAAAGCCGTCACCCTGCTGCGTGCAACCATCAAGGAGTTTGGAAATTCCGGTTCCGCCCAATCCCGCAAAAAACTCCTTCACCAGATCGTAGGCAACTGGGGCCGTATCGACCCCTCCCAGGGGGCCTCGCCCGCCGGCAGCGAACCCATGATCGATTACGTCTTCCGCAATACCAACAACGTCACCCTCGTCGCCAAGGAAGTTGATCTCGCCGGTATGGTCGACAACCTCTGGGAGTATCTGGAGGGCAACCCCGCAAAACTCGACTGGAACCTCACCCACTGGGGAAGTCTCGGCGACGCCCTCGTCAATTCCCCGCGTAAAAAATACGTTGGCAAGGAGGTCGGCCGCCGCACCCACACCCTGAAACCCCGCGACCACCACTGGGATGCCCGTGCATCACTCAGCGTGCCCGTCAGCAAAGCCGGTGCCTACCTCGTCTCAGCCGAACTTGAGGACGGCGTCACCGCTCACACCGTCGTCTGGTTAGATGCGACCGTCATCGTCCGCAAGAACATCAAGGACAGCACCCTCTTCTACGTCGCCGACGCCACCACAGGCACCGCCATACCGGCAAGCCAACTCGAGTTCTTCGGCTACCATCAGGTCCGCAGGAAAAAACCCGGCTTGCTCAGAAAATACGATGTGTTCACCAAACGCATCACCAAAAAAACCGGCAATGACGGCACCCTGTTGGTCAAAAACGGCGAACTCGACAGCAATTTCAGGTGGATGGTCCGGGCGGCCTCGGACAAAGGCACCGCCCTGCTCGGATTCAACCGAATCTCATCGAGCTATTACCACGGCGGCGAACTCAACCATCGCAAATCCTTCGGTATCACCGACCGTCCCGTCTACCAGCCGAACCAAAAAGTCTACGGGAAGTTCTGGGTCAGACAGGCACGCTACGATCTCGAGGACGCCTCCTCCTTCGCTGGCAAAGAATTCACCGTCACCATCCGCGATGCCGCCGGCAACGAGGTCGTTAAAAATCATTCCGTCCGCGCCGACTCATACGGCGGGGTGGAATACACCTACGACCTCCCCGAGGATGCCAAGCTCGGCAATTACTCGGTTCATCTCCGCATGGGGACATCCGGCTATGGAAACCACTCATTCCGCGTCGAGGAATATAAAAAACCGGAATACGAGGTCACCGTCGATGCCCCCAAGGATCCCGTCATGCTCGGTGAAAAATTCGACGCCACCATCAAGGCTACCTACTACCACGGTGCGCCCGTCACCCAGGCAAAGGTGAAGGTCAAAGTCCTCCGCCGGCGTCACAACGACCTCTGGTTCCCCGTAGGCCGATGGGACTGGCTCTACGGCGGCGGCTACGGATGGCTCGACGTCGAGCGCCCCTGGTACCCCGGCTGGAAAAGCTGGGGCTGCATCTGCCCACGCCCGTTCTGGTGGCACCGCGTCGGCGAGCAACCCGAGATTGTGCTAGAACAAGAACTCGACATCAACCCGGACGGCACCGTGAAAATTGAAATCGACACCACCCTCGCCAAAGCCGTACACAGCGATACCGACCACCGCTACGAGGTCACCGCCGAGGTGGTCGACGCCTCACGCCGCACCATCGTTGGCAAAGGCAGCATCATCGCCGCCCGCCAGGCTTACCAGGTCAGCGTCTGGCTCGACCGCGGCTACGCCCACGTAGGCGACCCCGTCAACGCCACCTTCGCCACCCGCACCGCCGATGGCAAAAAAATCAGCACCCGGGGCAAGACGATCCTTTACCGCGTCACCAGTGACAAGGATGGCAAGGTCCAGGAAAAGGAAATCAAGTCCTGGGAGATCAGCACCACGGATGAAACCGACGCCCAACTCAAGTTCCAAGCCGGACAGGCAGGCCAGTACCGCCTTGCTGCCAAAATGACCGATGCCAAAGGCCGCCAAATCGAGGGTGCCATCCTCTTTACGGTGCGCGGCGACGGCAAAGCCGAAGGCGGCTTCCAGTTCTCCGACATCGAACTCATCCCGGATAAACGCACCTACGCCAATGGCTCCACCGTCAAGCTCCTGATCAACACACGCCGCCCTGACAGCACCGTCATCCTCTCCCTGCGCGGTGGCCTGAAGCACCAGCTCGTCCACATCAAGGGACAAAGCACCGTCGTGAATATCCCGGTGTCCCTGAAAGACATGCCCAACTTCTTTGTCGAAGCCGCGACCGTCTCCAACGCCCGCGTCCACACCGCCGTGCGCGAGATCATCGTGCCACCCGAAAAACGTATCCTCAACGTCGAGGTCCTGCCCAGCGATACCCGTTTCAATCCCCGCGCCAAGGGGAAAATCAAAGTCCGAATCACCGACCAACACGGCGAACCCGTGCAAGGGGCGCTCG
>JARFRT010000435.1 GCA_029287105.1 Akkermansiaceae bacterium
GAAGACTTGGGATGAGGCTTGGGTTGCTACTTCATTTGGGAACCACGGAATACACGGAAGTATTTTCCGGCGACGCCGGTCTTTCTTATTTGGTTTGTGGAGTTTAAAGCTTTCCGATTTCATGCCTTGGATAATTATGGACGCTCGGGCTCAGAGGGGTAGGGTTCCGTCCAGCAATCCAGCTACTGAATCATGATCACCGTTAATTTCCGCAGACAAACTATTCTTGTTGGGCTTTTGGGTTGGGGTGTGGGTGGATTGGGCGGGGCTGAGAAATCGAGTAATCCGGTCATCCCGGGCCTGCACCACAAGCATCCGCTCAGTGAGACGCAAGCTGGCGCCGTGCTCATGGCCGAGTTTCGCTGTGCCTCGTGCCATGACGGGATGTCCCGCACCAACATGAAGGCGGCGCCTGATTTGACAGGAGCAGGGGCGCGATTGACTCCCGGATACCTTCGGCGGTATATCGCCGATCCCGCGGCCACACATCCGGGGACCACGATGCCGGATATGCTTGCGGGCGAAACGACAGAAAGACGGCAGGAAATCAGCGCGTCAATCAGCCACTATCTGCGGTCCTTGCAAGAGCGCGTAACAGAGGCGGAAAAGCCAGCCCAAGCGGCAGCCCAACCCGAGGCGATGGCCGGGCGGGAACTGTTTCATGGGGTTGGTTGTATTGCCTGCCACTCGCCACGAGATGATGCGGGGAGTGAACAGGTCAGCGGGAAGGTGGTTTCGCTGTCTCATCTTTCCGGAAAATACCAGCCTGGTGCTCTCGCGGACTTTCTGGGGGCTCCCCTGAAAGTCCGGCCGTCCGGACGCATGCCAGACATGAAGCTCAGCCGCGAAGAGGCGGCCTCTCTAGCCCGTTATCTCAGCGGTGCTCCGCCGGCGAACGCCCCGGACCCTCAGCCACGCCCAACCGCGCAGCAGGTTCTCGAGGGAAAAAATCATTTCACCCAATTCAACTGTGTCGCATGCCACCAGCCCGACCAAGCAGACTCCCCCACCCTTGCCCCCAAACTTGGCGGGCTCAACCTGAACGCTGGTTGCCTCTCCTTACAGCCGAAGGGTGCCCCGGATTTCCATTTGAGCGCAACCCAGAGAAAGGCGATACGGACGGCGCTTCAGAACCCTGTCGCATCACCCACCCCGGCTGATCAAATCAAGATGCGCCTGACCCAACTCAACTGCATCGCCTGTCACGTCCGCGACGACTACGGTGGCGTCGCTCCCGAGCTTGATCAATTCTTCCACTCGAGCGAGGAGGCGCTGGGAAACGAAGCCCGGATTCCGCCGCCACTGACGCTGACCGGGGCCAAGCTGCGTCACGAATGGATGAACAAGGTGCTCTTTGATGGAGAGACCGTCCGGCCCTACATGAAAACCAGGATGCCACAATTCGGTGATCTTGCCTTATCGGGACTCTCCGACTTGTTTGCCGGGGTCGACACGATGAAAAAAGTCGATCTTCCCGGGCCACCTCCCCGATCAGGCAACGAGATGCGTCGTGGTGCGCAACTCCTGCTCGGTGACAAGGGCCTGAGCTGTATTGCCTGTCACAACTACAATGGCAAGGAGTCGCCCGGAATGAAGGGGCTCGATCTGATGACCTCGTACCAGCGGCTACAACCGAGTTGGTTTTACCACTATATGAAAAACCCCGCGGCCTTCCGCCCCGGCATCATCATGCCCAGTTACTGGCCGAATGGTAAAGCGATGCAGACCGAGATCCTGGGTGGCGATACCGAACTGCAGTTGCGGGCGCTTTGGCATAATTTCTCGCTGGGACGATCGGCCCGTGACCCGTCGGGACTGCGGACCGCGCCGACCAAATTAGTGGTCACTGACAAAGCCCGGACCTACCGCGGTCGCAGTAGGATTGCCGGCTACCGCGGGATTGCGGTCGGCCTCCCCGGCGGAATGAATTACGCGTTCGATGCACAGAATGGTGCCCTTGCCGGGATCTGGCAGGGCGAGTTTGTCAGCGTCAACTGGCGATCGCAGGGGACGGGAAACTTTACCCCGGCAAGCAGGTCCGTGCCCCTGGCCCAAGATGTCGCCTTCCTCCAGTTAGCCGATGACAAGACGGAGTGGCCGCTGCGACCGAAAAAAAGCAAGGAACAACCGGTCAACCCCGATCCACTCTACCCGCGCAAACATGGCTATGCCTTTGGCGGCTACTTTTTGGATGCTGCGTCCATTCCCACCTTTATGTACCGTTGCGGGCCTATTGCGATTGAGGACAAGTCCGTCAGCGCCGAGGTCGGCGGGAAAACCGTGCTGCGACGCACGTTCCAATTTTCCACACCCACGCAGGAGACGGTCTATCTTCGTGCGCTAACAGGAAACATAACACCGGGAGCAACTCAAGGGGCCATGACCGCCTTTCAAACGGCCGACGTTGCGATCACCATCGCCAGTGGGGAGACGATCCTCCGACCCTCTCACGACAAGGAAGCCGCGCAGGAGCTCCTGATTCAACTCACCCTGCCCAAGGGAAAATCCACCTACTCCATGGATTACACATTGCTCAAGTAAGATGACGAAAGAAAACAGATTACTTCGATGGTCAGTCACCCTACTGACCCTGTGCGCGACTCATTCGGGTGCCGAAGAAGTCGGCGACCGCTGGGGGACTGCCGACCGCGAACGCGCCTACTACCGCATCGTCGATATCCCGATCCCTAAAGGTCTGGTTCTTGAAGCAGGTGCCTTCACGGCACTACCGGACGATCGTGTTGCGGTGGCAACCCGATATGGTGATATCTTTTTTATCTCGGGCGTGGACGAGGCCAAGCCGCAACCCGACTATCATCTTTTTGCGACCGGGATGGACGAGATTTTCGGCCTGGCATGGAAAGATGATGCGCTCTACGTCACCCAGAGCTGTGAGCTGACCCGGGTCAAGGACACGTCGAAGGACGGTCGGGCGGATCGTTTTGAGGTGGTTTCGGACGCATGGGGGTACGGGAACTTCCACGAATACGCATTTGGTTCAAAATTCGACCCTGAGGGCAACCTCTACGTCGCCCTCGGGCTTTCCGGCTCGTATTACTCGCGGGAATTGTTTCGTGGGTGGACGCTGAAGATAACGCCGGACGGCAAGAGCATCCCGATAGCCAGCGGCCTGCGCAGCCCCGGCGGAATCGGTCCCAACGAACACGGCGCCCTGTTCTACATCGAGAGCCAGGGGCCATGGAACTCAGCCAACAGCCTGAAATTCATCAAGGAGGGCGGTTTCATGGGCCACCCTGTTAGCTTCAACTGGTACGACTACGCACCGAACATGGGCAAGGCACCGACAACGCCAAAATCACCCTCACGGATGGTGGTCGAAAAAGAGCGGATCCCGGAACTTGTCCCCTACGCCGTTATCTTCCCCTACATCCGCATGGGGCGCTCGGTCACCGGTTTCACCGTCAATCGCACCCAAGGGAAATTCGGCCCGTTCGAAGACCAGATGTTTTTGGGCGACTACACCCAGTCCTTGATCATGCGCGCCACCACCGAGCAGGTCAACGGGGTCTGGCAAGGCGCCTGCTACCCGTTCCGCGAGGGTCTCTCGACCGGCATCCTCAACGTCCAGTTCACCCCCGAAGGACGCCTTCTTTGCGGCGGCACCAACCGCGGCTGGCCCGTGCGCGGATTGAAAGCCTTTGCGCTGGAACGTCTTGAATGGACCGGCCTCATGCCCTTCGAGATCAAACGCGTCAGCATCACGCCGGACGGATTTCATATCGACTTCACCAAACCCGTCGATACGGCAACGGGCACGGAACCCGCGTCCTACGTGGTCAAAACCTTTACCCACCATTATCGTCAGGCCTACGGAGGCCCCGAGATCGAACAAGCCACCCCGAGCGTCGAATCCGTTGTGCTTGCACCGGACGGATTATCCGCCAGGATCGTACTCGACACGCTCGCCAAAGGGCACGTGCATGAATTCGATCTCGGTGCGCTGCGCTCGCGCGATGGGGAAGAACTTTTGCACCGGGACGCGTATTACACCGTCAACGAAGTGCCGAAAAAACAGATCCCGCAACCCTCAAAAAAAGCCGCCCACAAACCATGAAAACAACATCACTGCCACGCACACTTTCCTCCCTCATCCTGCTGGGTTGGTTCATCCAACCGGCCATGGCCGAAGTCCGTACACACCCTGTGCCCGAGAGCCCGAAATGGCTGACCTACCAGGGTGGAGAAGGCCCGGGAAAGGGAAAACACATTGTGCTCATCTCCGCTGAGCAGGAATACCGCAGCGAGCAATCGATGCCGATGATGGCCGGCATCCTGGCGAAGCACCACGGGTTCGACTGCACCGTGCTTTTTGGCACCAACGAGCAAGGTCTGGTTGATCCAACCATGCCCGTGTTCCCGAAAAAAGGCCAGGAGGACGCCTTCAAAAAACACAACATCCACGGCTTGGAACATCTGGAAAAAGCCGACCTCGTCATCCTCTTCACACGCTTGCTCACCTTGCCCGACGAGCAGCAAAAGCAGATTGTCCGTTACTTCGATTCCGGAAAACCCATCATCGGCCTACGCACCGCAAACCACGGATTCCGCGCCCCCCTGCCCTACAAGATCGACGGCAAGCAGGTCAAGATCGGCCACATCCTCGGCGGTAGCTTCATGAAGCACCACGGGAATTGGCACCAGGATTCGACCCGCGGTGATCTGGTGGAAAAGATGAAAAGTCACCCGATCCTCACCGGCGTCAAAGACATCTGGGGGCCGTCCGATGTTTACCGGACATACAAGGAAAGCGAAAGCCTGCCCGATGGCTGCACCGCGCTGGTCGACGGCCAACCACTGATCGGCCGCAAGCAGGGTGGCAAGTCCAACCCTCAAAAAATACCCCTGCCGGTGGTCTGGTTTAAACACTGGAAAACAAGCGGCGGTCAATCGGCCCGCGTCCTACAATCGACCATGGGCAGCGGCAAGGACCTCGAAAACCCGGGCCTGCGCCGACTCGTCGTCAATGCCGCCTACTGGGCCATGGGGCTGGAAAAACAGATCAGCGCCGACCGCAGCGTCGATTACACCGGTGAATACAAACCTCTGGTCAGCGGCTTCCAGTACGAAAAGCTCGGGGTGGTGCCGCAGGCGCCATCCGCCTACCGCAAGTAGGCCGGAAGATCCTGTGCTTGTGCTCCGGTGCAATGCAAGTCGACTCACATCAATTGAGACGTAGCCATCCCGTCCTTTGGCAGCCCCCGTTTTCGTCATAGTTTGGGCATATTTGTAGACTCCTGGGAGTGTGTCTTTTGGGTCAGGTGGTCGATAGCACCGTGCAGGCAGGAGATAGGGGGGTGGATCCCTGCTGTGAAACCAAATAACAATTTCTAAAAGTGGAAGTAGAGAGTCCTGCGGTAGTCACCCTGGGCTTCATTTGGCTCTCCCTGCGGTCCCATTTTCGGGGCATCCACGGCACTGATCTTGTTGCCCTGCGGCGCGATTCCGTCGAGGAAGGAGAGATTGCCTTTCGGGAAGGGCGGTGCGGTGCCGCGGGAGCCTTTGCTTGGATAGTCGGCGCTGAAGTTGCGGAAGAAGAGTGACTCGTGCTCGGAAACGACGGTAATGTCGCCCTTCTCGGTATGGAGCATGGCCCAATGGACGTCGGCGTGGTAGCCTTTGAATTCCGGAGACTCGTAGGGATCCTTCGATTCAGGGTCCCCGGTTGCCGTCTGGTTGTAGGACTTGTGCCAGACATTCCAGCTGCCGCCCTTGAGACGGTTTTTCCAGACGCGAAACGGCCCGCGGCCGAGCCAGGTCATCGATTTCACGGTGGACTCCGGATAGTCGAAGCTGATCCCCATGAACGGCACCTTCCCCGTTAGGTGATAGTGGTAATCCAGTTGTAGCCAACCGCTGGGGAACAAGGTCCACGTCGCACTTTTCATGTTTCCGTTGTAAACGGCTTCAACCACCTGCTTATCACCTTGCTGATGGTGTCGAAAACCCTTCATCTGCTGATTGCCGGTGCAGAGGTTCGGCCCGTTCGACAAAGGAATCACGCTGCCGTTTTTAACGACGCGGCTGAGCATGCCGTTACTGGTGTTGAATTCCACTTCGAGATCTGCGGCGGTGAGGACCAAGCGATCATTGCCGGTGCGGCTTCCTGTCTGCCCCTTACCGGCTGTCACCATCTGCTTGCGTTGATCACTGGCCGACTTGATCGGCCAGCTCCAGGTCCAGAGTTCCCTGCCATCGGGGTCGGTCGCGGTGAGCAGCAACGCGTCACTATCCCGCCAATCGCGGGGGAGTTTGAGGTCGAGCCAAGCTCGGTGAAAATCCGGGTTGGTGCCCGCGGCGATCGACGGTGCCTTGGGGCGGCCCTGATCACTCACCACATGTCCGGGTTGGTCTGCCCCGGGTTTGCTGAACCGGACAAGTTTCCAATCGAACGAACACTGGTCGGTGTTGGTGAAGTTGTAACGATTCTCAATCTCGACACGTCCGTTGAACCCATCCGGCAACTCGCGCATGGAGATGTGGACGGGGCAGAATATCTCCTTCAGGGTGTAGAAGCTGCCTTCCGGTTTGCGGTAGGGACTCGTCATGCCGTCAGGTGCCTGATTGCCTGAGACGTCCAGTTGGCCGTTACGATCCGGTCGGCGGATCCCTTCATCCATCAGATTCCACACGAAGCACCCTTGGGTCAGTGTGCCCGACATCATCAGACGCCAGCGATCTTCAAACCCAGCGCCACCGCCGCCGTCATAGAGGCCATGGGCCAGTTCGGTGGCGATGTAGATTTTCTTCTCATCCATGATCTGCTGGATTCCGACATAGGGTTCGTAGTGGTCGGTGATGATCCCGTCGACGGGTTCGCGTCCATGCCGCGGGTAAATCACCGGCCGCTTTTGGATGTCGAACTCCTTGAGGAACAGATCGATTTCGGGGTTGTGGCCACCCTCGTTGCCATTCGACCAGAAGATCACACTCGGATGATTGACGTCCCGCTTGACGAAGGCCCTCGCCAAGGGCTTGCCGATTTCGGTTTCGATCTTATTCTGGCAGGAGGCGAACTCGTTGAGCACGTAGATTCCTTTCTCATCACACAGATCGAGGAAGCGGACGTCCGGCGGATAGTGGCAGGTCCGCACCGCATTCATGTTCATTTCCTTCATCCGCTGGATATCGAGTTCGTGAACCTCATCACTCAACGTTTTGCCGCTGTCCGGCCAGGTCGAGTGGCGATTGGCCCCCTTGATGATCACCTTGACGCCATTGACAAAAAAGCCCTCGCCGGGCCGGACTTCGACGGTACGGAACCCGAAGTGCTCGCTGGTGGTGTGAATGGTCTTCGTGCCCCCAGAAAGGTCGATTTCCAGGCGGTAGAGGTTCGGGGTTTCTGCGCTCCACAACAACGGGTTTCGGAACTTGCCGGTCAGTCGCACCTTGTCTTGACCGGCAGTGATTCTTCCGGTCAGCAAGCCACCCAGAACCTTACGGCCATCGAGAGTGGTTACGCGAGCCGTGACGCGGTCGGCATGCTGGATGCCATGGAGGTAGACATCGGCCTTCAAGGTGCCGTCAGCTCGTGCATCGATTGCGCAACGCTCGATGAATTCGATGGGCTGTGCTTGGAGATACACTGGTCGATAGACGCCGCCGAAGCGCCAGTAGTCGCCACCCTCGGCCGCGACCAGATTTTTAAAAAGCGAAGAATCGTTATCGACGTGCACTTCCAACAGGTTGACTCCG
>JARFRT010000403.1 GCA_029287105.1 Akkermansiaceae bacterium
CGGGTTACAACGAAGGGTTCCTGTTGATCACGATGGAGCCCGCCATGTGATCATGCACGCAGCGCTTTTCCGCGCCAAAAATAAAGAGTGCATCAATCAGCCCGAAAAGCGGGACGTAGCTGAGCAGAGAGGTGAGGGCAAAACGGACCCCCAGAATTTTCCCAGGTGAAAGCAACTGGTGGGTTCGGTGGGAGACGACCTGGATGCCGAGCGTTTTTTTGCCGAGGGTTTGGCCCGATTGAACCATAAAATAGCCATTGATGGCGAGATAGACGGCAATTCCTAACAGGTATTCGATCAGTTCGCCTAAGGGGTTGGTCGAGGAATCCGAATACAGCGAGAAATAGGGGTTCGATTCCAAGGTTGCCAGATTGAGATCGAGGAGAGCCAGAGGCAGCGCTATCGCGAACATGATGGCGATGAGGATGATTCCATCGATCAGCGAGGCCCCCAAGCGGGCCCAGCGCGAGGCTAAAACGTCCTGCAAAAACGGGTCCCGCTCCGGCACCAGTTCTGGCGAGGTAAGGGGTGTTGAATAGGGATTCTCGGACACGTCGGGATGCGGGTCATGGGTTGGCGCTGTTTCAGGTGGCTCAGCGCAGCCCGACGGCCTTGCGGACCCGGTCGAGCACCTTGGTCGACTCGGCACGGGCCTTTTCCGCACCCTCGGCGATGACCTGGTTGACGTAGTCGAGGTTGCCCTCGAGTTCCTCGCGTTTTTCCCGCACGTGGGCGAAGTAATCCCAGTAGGCATCGAAGACGCGTTGTTTGAAGTCGCCATAGCCGAAGCCGCCGGCCATGTGGTCGTCGATCATTTGTTGCACCTGGGCGTCGTCGGCAAAGAGTTTGTAAAGGGCGATGACGGTCGAGCCGTCGGTGGGTTTCGGGTCCTCGACCGGAGTGGAGTCGGTGACGATGCGCATGACGGACTTGCGGATCGCCTTTTTGTTGCCGGTCAGGGGGATGGTGTTGTGGTAGCTCTTGGACATCTTTTGTCCGTCGAGGCCGGGCACGACGGCGGTGTTTTCCTTGATTTGGACCTCGGGGATGGTCAGGGTGTTTTCGCCGAAGCGGTCGTTGATCTTGCCGGCGAGGTCGCGGGTGATCTCGAGGTGTTGTTTCTGGTCCTTGCCGACCGGGACCAGCTCGGCGTCGTAGAGCAGGATATCGGCAGCCATGAGGGTCGGGTAAGCGAACAGGGCGTGGTTGGCGTCGAGGCCCCGGGCGATTTTGTCCTTGTAGGAGTGGGCGCGCTCGAGCAAGCCCATCGGACAGACGGTCGACAGGATCCAGGCGAGTTCGTTGACCTCCGGGATGTCGCTTTGGCGGAAAATGGTCGCCTTTTCCGGATCGAGCCCGCAGGCGAGGAAATCGATGGCAAGGTCCTGGATGTTGGCCCGCAGGGTGTCGGCATCCTTCATGCTGGTCATGGCATGGTAGTCGGCGATGAAATAAAACGCCTCGCCCTGGTCCTGGAGGTGGACGGCGGGTTGCATGGCGCCGAAGTAGTTGCCAATGTGGAGTTTGCCGCTGGGCTGGAGGCCGGTGAGAATGCGCATGGTTTTTTTTTAAGGCGAACGGGATAAGAAGCAAGAATCAAGACGGGGAAGGGGATGAATAATTTCGGGTTGGGCACCGAGCTGATCCCGTCACTTCCGACTTGTCCCGCGCATCATCCGGTGTCATCCACGGAATGCATTTATTAAATAAGTGGTGTAAGAACCGATTTGCTCTACACGTAGTCGTAAGATCATGGCCCCTCAAAAAAGTTCTTTCTGGAAGCGTGTGTTTTTCTGGCTCTCGGGGGCCGGGACGGAAACCCTCGAGCAATGTCCGAACTGGGAGCAGCGGAAGTATGTGGCCTTTGGCGCCACCGTGCTGGTGCCCTGCGCCTTTGCCTTCATCGCCTGTGGCTATGCGCTATCGACGCTGACACACAACAACTGGGTGATCTACCCGGTCGCGGCGGTCTGGGCATTCATTATCATGACCATCGACCGGGCGCTGCTTGCGAGCTACCGGCCGTTTCTCTCGCCCTTTAAAAAATTAGGGCAGTTCTCATTACGCTTTGTCGTGGCGGGGTTGATGGGTCTGACCATTGCCCACCCGTTGGTGCTCTTACTGTTCAATGATACGGTGAGCGGGGTGGTTGAGAAGGAGCGGGCCGCGGAGCTGCAGACCACGCGGGCGTACTTCAAGACGCAAAAGGACGATGAGCTAAAGAACATCCGGATCCACGAGGCCGCGATCGCCAAGCAGCAGGACCGCTGGAATGACAGCTTCCAGGCGAAGTTCCTGGTGCAGGAAAAAAAAGAGGGTGATCCGGCGATTGCCGGCCTGACGCCCGGGCAGCAGACCGAGCTCAAGGCCTCCATCGGTGAGGCCACCCGGACCTTTTCCGAGCGCGTCACCGCGATCGATACCGAGGTCGCGGCGGTATCACCGCAATATACGAAAATCCAGCAAGAGCAGGCGCATTGGCAGGAGGAGTTTGAAAAGGAGGTCAATGGCCAGCGCAGCGGTATCCGCGGGCTCGGGCCGCGGGCACGCAGTATCCGTGATGACCAGCTCGCCTGGCGCCGCACCGAGGCCACCCGCCTCGGTGACCAACTCAAGTACCTGACCGAGGAAAAATCAGGACTGCTCGCCAGCATCGGCAATGCCGAGCGGGGCGCGATTGCGGCTTACGAGCAAAAACTTGAGGCCGACCGCGCTATCGCGGCCGTCGAAACCGCCCGGGTCACCGCCTTGCGTCAGAAAGTGCAGGCGGACCAGGCCGACCAATTTGTCAGCCAGCAAAACGCGCTGCGCCTAACCATCAAAGAGCAAATCGACAGTATGCTGGTCGAGCTCAAGCGTATGCAGGAGGGCTTGGCCGCCGTTGCCGCCGACGAGCGCGCCAGCATCTCAGCCATTGTCAACGAGCCTCGCCGCGACATCCTCACCCAGACACTCGCTCTGCATTACCTGTTCCAGCAGGGTGACAAAGGCGGGAAGTTCGCCATGACCACCTACTGGATTTTGACTTCCCTGTTCATGCTGGTCGATACCATCCCGCTGATGGTGAAGTTTTTCTGCAAAGCCGGACCTTATGACAAGTTGCTGGACCGGGACGAGGTCCAGTATGATTCCGACCACAAGGCATTCCTGAAAAGCCACCACCGCTACATGGACCAACTGGGCGAGGGGAACCTCATCGCCGTCACCCGCAACAAAACACTGGAAAATGCGCTGGTCGACGGCGTCGAGCACTCACGCGCCGCCCGGGCATTCCTCGATTCCATGATCGACCTCGAACGCGCGTTCCACGATAAAATGCGCGCCGAGCAAGAGGGCATGGAACACGCAGGCCCGGAAAAAATCGCCGTGCTGGAGGCCATGAAGGCCGGCTTCTACGCGGATATGCACAAACGCATGGAGCAGTTTTTTGCCCACTCCCACCAGGTGGAAGCCTAGGCCGTGCCCCGGGGCCTCGTGCTTTGACGGAGTACTACGTCCCGCAGAAGGTTTCATGTACCATCTCGTCCGGGGTCGGCGGCAATTCGAGGTCAGCCCGTTTTTCGTCCTCGGCGTAGGGGTCCGCCAGCGCGTCCGTGAGCCGGTGGAACGGGGCGTAGTCGCCCGCATAAGCGGCCTGGATGGCTTGTTCGACCCTGTGGTTGCGTGCAATGACGACCGGATTTGCCGCGCGCATGGCCGGCAGGGCCTGGGTCGGATCAGGGGCGGTCTCGCGCCACTGGCTCAACCATGCCTCGAACGGGGCCTTGTCCGTGAACATGGCGGCCAGGGTTTCCGGATTGCCCCCTGCGGCGACGCCGGTGAGGTGGCGGAAGAAGAGGGTGAAATCGACCTGCTGGTCCGCGATGAGCGAGAGCCCGCGCTGGATGATCTCGCCGGGGGCCGATTCCCCCAGGCCAAATTTGGCGCGGAAGCGGCTCATGTACCGGGTCCCGAAGTCGTCGGAAAACCCCGCGAGCAGGGCCTCGGCAATCCGGGTGGCGTTGTCGGATTTTTCGTCCAGCAGCGGCAGTAAGGTTTCGGCCAGACGGGTGACGTTCCAGTGCGCGATGTTAGCTTGGTTTCCCCAGGCATAGCGACCCTGGACGTCGATGGAACTGAACACACACTGCGGATGAAAGGCGTCCATGAATGCGCACGGTCCGTAGTCGATGGTCTCCCCGGAGATCGCCGTGTTGTCGGTATTCATCACACCGTGGATAAAGCCGAGCGACATCCAGTGGGCCACAAGCTCCGCCTGCGCCGCGACGACTGATTTCAGCAAAGCGGCGTAACGGCAGGAGGCATCCTTGCTGTCGAGGATCTGCGGGTAGTGGCGGGCGATGGCGTAGTCGGCGAGTTGCCGGACCGCCTCGGTATCGCGTTGCGCGGCGAAGTACTGAAACGTGCCGACCCGGATGTGGCTGGCGGCAACACGGGTGAACATCGCGCCAGGCAGCGGGCCGTCCTGGCGCAGGATGGTTTCGCCAGTAGTGACGGCCGCAAGCGCCCGCGTGGTGGGCACCCCAAGTGCGGCCATGGCTTCGCTCAGGATGTACTCGCGCAGGACCGGGCCGAGCGCGGCTTTGCCGTCGCCGCCCCGTGAGAATGGCGTCCGTCCGGAGCCCTTGAGCTGGAGGTCGCGCCTGACGCCCGCGGTATCGACAAGCTCCCCGAGGAGAATGGCACGACCGTCGCCGAGCCGGGGCGAGAAGCCGCCGAACTGGTGGCCGGCGTAGGCCTGGGCCAGCGGTTCGGCCCCGTCCGGGATCAGGTTTCCCGCGAGCATGGCAACGCCATCGGGGGATGCCAGCCAGTCGGCATCGATGCCGAGTGACGCCGCCAAGCCGGGGTTGATGCGGATGCATTGCGGCTGGGGCACCCGGGCCGGCTCCTGCCTGGCAAAAAATTGTTCCGGCAGCCGGGCGTAGGTGTTGTCGAAGGGAATGTCAGGCATCGGATGGTGCTTGCCACTGTGATCGAGGAGGCCGGAATTTGCAAAATCTATTATTCACCGCTTGTTGGTGCAAGTCAGGGCTTGCATGGGTGCTTAAGAATGATTAAATACCGCTCACCCCCGCCTTTTCCCCACCCATTTTTCGACGACCTCATCCATGGACGAAACAGACTTAACACCGGAGAACATACCGGACGACGACACCTCCCACGAGCATGAAAGCCTGCGTGGGATGTACTCGGATTACTTTCTCGATTACGCCAGTTACGTGATCATGGAGCGCGCCGTGCCGCATCTGGGGGACGGCTTGAAGCCAGTGCAACGCCTGATTCTGCACTCGATGAAAGAACTCGAGGACGGCCGCTATAACAAGGTGGCAATCGTGGTCGGAAACACGATGAAGTACCACCCGCTCGGTGATACATCCATCGGGGACGCCATGGTGCAGTTGGGCCAGAAGGAACTGCTCATCGATACCCAGGGAAACTGGGGCAACGTGCTCACC
>JARFRT010000466.1 GCA_029287105.1 Akkermansiaceae bacterium
GTATTGGCTGACGAGGTCTTCGTATTCCTCGGTCAGGTTGTCGTGCTCGGACTGGGGCATGGCCTTGTTCCTCAGCTTGGTGATGAGGGTTTTGATTTTGTCGGCCACCTCATTGAGCGATTTTTGGCGTTCCTCCCGTGCCTCGGTGTACTTGTTCCGCTCGGCCTGAAGGGCGCTGATTTTCTTTTTAGAAACATGATACTCGGTGAGGAGTTTGTTCACGTCCACCGTGGCGGATTTGATGTCTGCCGTGGTTTGCTGGGCGGTGAAGGCCCAGCAGCAAATTGCGAGGGTCGCGGGAAGAGTCCGAAGCAAGTTCATGGGAGGAGTATTAGCAATGCCGTGTGAGGTTGTCGAGTGAGAGATTTATTTCTCCAGCTTGAGCTTCCTGAGTTTTGGCGTGATCACAGCCCGGCAGTAGGGGTTTTTATTGGCATTGATTTTGTAATAGTCCTGATGCGAGACTTTGGCTGGGTAGAAGGTCGAGGCCTTGGTGATCTCGGTGACAATCGGCCGGGCGAAACTTTCCTGTGCCTTGTTGCGCGAGTTGGTGGCGGCTTGTTTCTGCGCCTCGTCATGGTAATAAATGGCGGACCGGTATTGGGTGCCGACGTCGCCGCCCTGACGATTCAGGGTCGTCGGGTCGTGCAGCCGCCAAAACCAGTCGAGCAGCTTGTCATAGGAGATTTTTTTCGGGTCAAAGAGGACCTGGACGGCTTCGGCGTGGCCGGTGGTCTCGGCGCATACCGCTTCGTAGCTGGGGTTGGCAACGTGTCCGCCGGTGAACCCGGAAGTCACCGCGTGCACGCCGTCGAGACGTTGGAAAACGGCTTCCACGCACCAGTAGCAACCGGCCGCAAAGGTGGCTTTTTGGTGGCCTTCTGGCAGGGCGGGGACGGTAGCGGGTTTCTGCTGTTCCATGGATTCTTCGGACTGGATGGTTTGGTTGCTGGTGAGGAAGACCAGTGTGGCCCCAAGTACTGCGAGCGGCAAGGTGAAGGTGAGAAATCGTTTCATTTCGGTAGACTACTTGTCGGTCGGGCGGGAGTCAAATGATGAATCCGAGGATCGGTTCCCCCTGCCATGCCCCCCTTCATGTCCGCGTGGGCGCGGTCTGGCGGTCATGATGGCGCGTGCCCAGGGCGATCGACGGGAATTAGTGTCCTGTTCCGGAAGGGGTATAAAATTTCATCGCCACGGGCATAAAATGGATCAGCGCGCGGATACGGGAATGATCATGCGGATGGGTACGGAGGAACGCGGGTTTTTGACCGCCTTGGCGCATGTGGTGCTCTGCCAGCCTGCGCCAGAGTTCGATCGCCTGCCGCGGGTCGTAGCCGGCCTGCGCCATATAGACGGCCCCGATCCGGTCGCTTTCGTATTCCTGTTTTCTGGAAAAGGGCAAGCTGTCGATCAGGTATCCGGCGGCTAGAAATGCAGCGACATCAGAACCTGGGTGGTCTGCGCCATCATGATCGAGCCCGTGCCAGAGAAGGATACCTACCAGGGCGAGGCCGATACCCCGGAACATACGCTGTTCGGCGTGATTGGCGGTGGCGTGGGAGATCTCATGCCCGAGCACGGCGGCCAGAAGGGTGTCGTTGTCGATCAGCCGGAACAGGCCCGTGTTGATCCCCACTTTACCGCCGGGGAGGGCGAAGGCATTAGGTGAATTATCCTTGAAGACGACAAACTCCCACTCGGCACCCGGCATTTCAATCACCTTTTGCAGACGCTGGGCCACACGTTGCACCGGCTCGGTATATCGGGGGTCGTGGCTGATCTGCTTCCGCTGTTTTATTTTTTCGAACTGGCGGATGCCGTGACTGCGCATTATTTGGTTAGGCGGGTGCACGGTGACCTTGCCCTGGTCGTCGATGGCGGGACGAAAGGCGCAGGAGGCGAGGCACAGGGTTGCCAGGGAGAGTGGGATGAGCGGGTGGAGTGTCAATGTGTCGGGGTCTATACGAGGCTAGTATCCCTGAATCTTTCTGCAAGGGGAAAGCTGGGGTTGCTTAAAATCTAGGGTTGCAGTTCGTGGGTCGGGAGGTGATGCTTGCGGTCCGTTATTTATGAAACGATTCCTCCCCTATTTCAAATATCTCGCGAAGGTAAAGTGGCAGTTTGTGCTGGCTGTTCTGGCGGGGGCTGTTTTCGGGGTTGCATCGGGGGCGGGCTTACCCTGGATGATGAAGACGGTATTGCCAGAGATTTTCAGCCAGAAGGATATCCCCTTGGCCGAATTGATCGGGGTGGCTTTAATTATGCCTGCGGTGTTTCTAGTCCGTGGTGCGAGTCAGTTTATCAACACATACTATGTGGCTTACTGCGGTAACAGGGTGTTGGAATTTCTACAGGTTGACCTTTTCAAGCGGATCCAGATGCTGCCGCTCAAGTTTTTCAGTAAACACAAGAGCGGGGATTTACTCAGTCGTTTGATGGGAGACACTCAGATGATGCGGCAAATCATCGTGGATGCGGCCAATGATATCATCATCCAGCCGATGCAGTTGATTGGGGCGATGGGTTTCCTCGTGTGGATGTCGATGCAGAAAAGTGAGTTCTTTTTCCTGCTGGTGTGTCTGGCTACGGTTCCGCTGTGTGTGTTCCCGATTCGTCTGATTGGTAAGAAGCTGTTTCGCAAGGCGAAGGTGGTGCAGGCGCAGACGGGAGATTTGACCGCCTATGTGTCTGACGGGTTGCAGGCGCCGATGGATATCCGGGCTTACAACATGCAGGACGGCGTGGTGGCCAAACTGCATGAGCGTGTGCTGGATCTTTTCAGAGCCAGGATGAAAGTGACGAAGTATGACAAGATGCTCGGGCCGATCATTGAATTTGTCTCGGCCTGTGGAATTGCCGTCACGATTGTTTATGCCGGCAGGGCGCACATGGATTTCAAGGAGGAGATCATGCCCTTGCTGTTGGCACTCTACATGAGTTACGATCCGATCAAAAAAATAGGCAAGCTCAACTCGAAGATTCACAAAGCCACGGCGTCGCTGGATCGTGTCGAATATATCTTGGATTACCCGGACGAACTGCCGGATGCGGATAAGCCGATTCCCATGGGAGACGTCAAAGGGGGGGTTGATTTTGAAGACGTTTCATTTTCCTACGACGACGAGACGGTTTTGAACGATGTCAACCTATCCATTTCATCTGGCCAAGTGGTTGCGCTCGTTGGTCCCAGCGGAGCGGGGAAGACGACGTTTGCCAATCTCGTGCCTCGGTTTTATGACGTCAATGAGGGTCGGGTTCTACTCGACGGTAACGACGTGCGCGCGGTAAAGAAGAGCGAGTTGAGGGACGCGATCGCGATCGTGTCCCAGTCACCGGCTTTATTC
>JARFRT010000479.1 GCA_029287105.1 Akkermansiaceae bacterium
GGTTGGGTTTCTTCCGTCGGCTGCTGAAAGCGGGCATCGAGGTCGTCACCCCTGCCGTGCGGAGCCAGGGTGCCTACGACAGTGGCCATCAGCAGGCAAGTGAGATGGGTTCTGATCTTTTTCATCGTGGATGTGCGGGGCAGTATTGTTGCCAAATACGTTACCCAATACGGCATCATACGGTGAAGTCTTACATACCACCGATGCGACGGCAGCAACGATGGTCAGGAGTCATCGGCATGGCTCCGGTTTGGTTCGGTTCGGTGTTAGGTCATGTCATCTTTGAAAAATGCCAAGTATTGAGAAAGAAAAATCCTTCCAAACCAGTCCTTGGCAATGAGCGGCGGTTTTTTTAGCTGCCAACTTGCATGCTTGGGATGTATACGTGAAAACATCACGCTGCATGGTGCGGCTAATTTATGATGAATATGAGAAGAAAATGGGCAGCCTCGATCTTATTCTTTGTCTTTTCCACCGGTGCATCGCTTTTTGCTGACAGCATCATCTGGACAGGGACAGCCAGCAACCTGTGGAATACCACGGACGTCAACTGGACGGGGGGCGACACCGTCTATTCCGACGGGGATGACGTCCTCTTCGATAATACAGCGGCCGGCGAGACTACGGGAATTGTCAGCAGGTCACCGAATTCCACGACGGTGGATTCGAACAACAAGGTGACTTTCGCGACGGGGATCATGGGTGCCAGCAAGCCGATCGGCGGCCCTTCCATTCTGACGGGAGTTCTCATTAAAAACGGAACGGGAGAGCTGGAACTTGGCGATCCAGGGTTGGGGCAGCAGTTTGGTGCCGCGGCTGATCGCAACAAGTATTCGAATAGTTTTACCAGTGTTACGGTGAATGCGGGAACGCTGCGTATCCGATCACGTGCGGCACTGGGCACGGGCACAGTGACGCTTGCGGGCGGCTCGACCTTCATCCAGGCCAGTGAGGAGGGTCGCTTCAATACGAACAACGAACAGATCGACAATCACTTCGTGCTTTCCGGAGGTCTCGTGGAATTTCCCATGGCCTTTGGTGACAACAACAAAGGTAGCTGGTTCAGAAATGGTGTGGTCTCCGGCCCCGGAGGCATCAGGGTCACCGGCTCGAGCCGAAGCCTCAGCCTGTCGGGTGACAATACCTATGCCGGCGGCACGACTATCGATAGCACAGGCAATGCAAGTCTGATCATTGCCTCATACACGGCTCTTGGAACGGGAACCTTCACCGCGAATCAAAGCCTCATGGCTTCGGCGGGTGGCCTTAGAGCAGGCATCGACCTGTCGGGAAATGCCACCCATCCCAATGGCGTTACCAACCCCGTCATTATCAATTCAGGGAAGTATTTCAACGTTTACTGCAACAGTACTAGTGCAAGCCTGCGTCTAGGCGGTGACATATCTGGAGGCGGGGGACTGCATAAGCTGAATAATGACAGCACGGTCATCCTCTCGGGAAACAATACCTACACCGGCGGCACGATCCTGGCTGACGGCACGCTGGTCAGCGAGTCCGAGAATTCACTGGGCAGTGGCCCGATCACGATCGCCACAGGCGCATTGCTGCAGCTTGATTTTGTCGGCTCCGTCAATGTGGCCTCATTGACCATCGGTGGCTCGGCCGTGGCGAATGGCACCTACGGTTCGTCCGCTTCCCCCGCTGAAAATCAGTATGATGTGCACTTCTCAGGGCTGGGTATGATCACCGTGGGGCCGCCGAAGGCTGCGACGACCACCGCCATCACGCAGACCGGCGGCACGAATCCCACCGACATCGGTCTGCCCGTAGCACTTACCGCAACAGTGAGTGGCGGCACGCCGACCGGTAAGGTGGTTTTCTATGACGGGCTTAATGAGCTTGGTAGCGACACGCTCGATGGCTCGTATCAGGCCAGCATCAGCACCTCCGCCTTGCCGGAAGGGGCACGCAATATCATCGCTCAGTATGAGGGCGATGCTACTTATGCGAGCAGTACGTCATCGCCATTGGTGGTCAATGTGGTGGACGGCCGCCCTGCCACCACCAGCGTGATTTCTCTAACATCAGGTGCCAATCCCGCCCCGCTCGGATCATCACTCACCTACACAGTGACCGTCACAGGTGCTAGCCCAACCGGTATGGTCTATTTCTATGCGCGCGACGTTCTTATCGGAAGTGTTGCGCTTGATGGTTCATTCGAAGCCGCGATCACCATTAGCGACTTGTCACCCGGGCTGCGCCCCATCACCGCGCAGTATGAGGGCGATGTGAACAACAAACCCAGCTCAGATACCTACGATCAAGAAATCGATGCGCCCGCGGGTACGGGGAAGCTGAAAGTCTTCATCCTGGCGGGACAATCAAATATGCAAGGACATGGAAAAGTGGAGCTGGGTCGTAATCCTGAGGATCCAACCGGTCCAACAATCCAGGGTGGTATTGGAAGCTTGCGTGGTGCCACGGCGCGTGAGCCGCTCAAATACGGTTATCTGCTCGATGAGGCCAATCCTGTCGGTGGCGGACCCGGCTGGATCACCCGGAACGATGTTTACATCTCCTACTGGGATGCTGTTGGGGGCACAACGGGAGTTAAACGTGCGGGCTACCTCGATGTTGATTTCGGTGTGCAAGCCGATGGCCGCATCGGGCCGGAGTATGGATTTGGTCAGGTGGTCGGAGCCGGGCTAGGGGACGAGGTGCTCATCATCAAGACCGCTTGGGGTGGCAAGTCCTTGTATGTTGATTTTCGTCCTCCCAGCTCGGGTGGCACCACAGGCCCCTACTATTTAGACATGATCGAGAAAGTGCATGAGGTGCTGAATAATCTCGCCACCTACTACCCTGACTACGATGGCGGAGGTTACGAACTGTCTGGGTTTGGTTGGCACCAGGGGTGGAACGATCGAGTCAATGGGCTCGCTACGGCTGAGTATCAAGCCAACCTCGCCAACCTGATCCGTGACGTGCGCACCGAGTTTGCTGTGCCTGACCTGCCATTCGTCATTGCCAATACCGGCATGGACAATCCTCCTTCAGGCCCGGGCACCCTCATTGATGCGCAGGGTAATGTTTCCAAGCCGGATCTTTACCCCGAGTTCGCCGGCGAAGTCACAACCGTCGACACACGCCCTTACTATTTCTCACCGTTTCTGTCACCCATCAGTCAAGGCTATCACTGGAACGGAAACGGCGAGACCTATTTTCAAATCGGCGAGAGCATGGGCGAGGCAATGCTTGTTCTTATCAAGCCTGATACTGCCTATGAAATTTGGGCTGGTGCTGCGGCGCAGGCGTTGACGGCAGGTGTTAATGACGGGCCGTTGGACGATCCGGATTTCGATGGCATTGTCAACCTGATGGAGTTTGTTCTGAGAGGCAATCCGCTTGTGTCTTCCACCAGTCAATTGCCAGTAGCCGTCACGTCATCGGCCGGGAGTTGGCAATTCGAATATGAGCGCAATAAGGCTTCGGTGCCGGGAGTCACGCAGATTGTCGAATACTCCACCGACCTCAAGACTTGGACCCAGGTATCCATCCCTGAAACCACCGGAGGTGCTGTAACGATCACCTCCGGAACGAATACTGATCATGTGAGTGTTGCCATTCCACTGGCAGGAAGTTCATGTTTTGCACGTCTGGTAATCAGTGAATAACAAGGGCTGGAAATACCCACTCCATTCGATTGGATGAACAGGGGCTCGTCCTTTTTGCAGACCCTCATCCGCCCGGGGCATCAAGCTTCTCTGAACCTGTTGAAACTGATCCCGGTTGCTCACGAAGAATCGTTTGAACCCTGCTGGTGAGGAGGGCAGGGTGGTCGCAAATCGGCGGCTTTTTTATTGCGATCCCGTAAGAGACTCGCTTGCGCCTGCGTTGTCATGCAGGCGCAGCATCGCATTTCTGCCTTATCAAAAAGGATCATAACGCCTGCGTCCCGTCCCAGACTCCCACAAAAAACTGATCTCATGCCCAGTAACGCACCGACAACACACGCC
>JARFRT010000511.1 GCA_029287105.1 Akkermansiaceae bacterium
GGTGACACCTCGTCGGCAGCGTCAGATGTGTATAAGAGACAGCGGTTGCGTGATGCTCGGCCTCGGCGAGGGTGATTTCCGCTTGTTTGACTCGGCGGATGGACACTTGGGAATCGATGTCGAACTCGCGCAGTGACTCGATTTCAGTATCGAAAAATTCGATCCGGAGGGGTGTGGATGCGTGCCATGAGAAGAGGTCCATGATACCGCCGCGTCGTGCGATTTGGCCGTGGGCGTGTACCTGGGTGACCCGTTCATAGCCGTGACCCGTGAGTTGTTTTTCCAGCAAATCAGGATCAAGGTCATCGCCGAGTGAGAGTTTGAGGGCGGAGTCGCGGAGGGTTCGTGGTGAAGGGGCGGAATCGCTGAGGGTCTGGGGTGCGAGGATGACGACCTGGGGTTTGGTGGGGGGTGCGGGGGAGCACAGCAAGTTCATTACGGCGAGTCGTCCGGCGATGGTTTCCGGGGCGGCTGTGATTTCGTCGTCGCCGACATCGGGGAGGTCGGGAATGAGTAGCGGGTGTATGTCCCAGAGGTCGGTTTCTGCGGCGATGCGGTCGCGGACCCGTGGGTTTGGGTGGGTGATCCAGATCCGGGCGCCTTTTTCGGGGTTGTGCAGGGCGTGTGCGGAGAGTGCGGTGACGAAGGCCAGGGCTGACGGGTCGACCTGTTCGAAGGCCGCCGTTTTTTGTCCATGGGCAAGCATCTCCAGCTGTTTTTTGAACAGGGGCGAGGCGTGTGCTTTGGCGATCCCCGGGAGATCGTCCGGTGGCAGGCATGGAGTCGTTGCGGGCATTGGATGGAGATGTATAGAGCTGGCTTGATTCGAGGGCAAGCCACATGAACACGGGGGGCGATTGTGAAACCTAACTTGATTATTTAAAAAACGAAGATTTTTCAAATCATCCCTTTCGTTTGCTCGGAATATGGGGTATTAATCTCCTCATGGAATGGGGAATCGTTACAAGTCTTCGGTGTTGGGTGCTGTTGGGGGTCGGTGTGGCCTTATCGGCGTGTTCATCGACCCCTCGTCTGGTGGACGGGAAGCCGGATCGGTCGGGCGCGGCATCCGGGTATGGTGCGACCGCTTACGCGGGAGACGGCTTACGTCTTGTGCCCTCTACCCCGGCAAAGAGTCCCACGACGCTATATCGGGAGGTGAATGTCAAAAAGGTTTATATCCCGAAGGGGAAGCATGGGCGGAAGGTGCGTCGGTCGATGAATCCGCGATATATTACGATACACAGCACGCAGAATTTTTCATCCGGAGCGGATGCGATGAGGCATGCGAAGGCGTTGAATAATGGAAAACTGAGGGCGCATAAGCGCAGGGGAGGCAACAGGATTGGCTACCTCACCTGGCATTACACCACAGACGAGGCGATGGCGGTGCAGCATTTACCGACCAATGAGCAGGGGGAACACGCTGATTTTGATGGGCCGGGAAACAACTACAGCGTGGCTATTGAGATGTGTGAGCACCGTGGCAATAGCCGCACGGCTACGATTGAGCGCACGGCGAAGCTGAGCGCATGGCTGATGCACAAGTATGACATTCCGCTGCGCAAAGTGGTGCCTCACTATCACTGGCGCCGCAAGGGCTTGACGCCCGAGCACAAAAACTGTCCGCATTATCTCCTGGATAATGGGCATCCCGGGGCGAAGTGGCAGTGGTTTCTCGCCAAGGTGAACAAGCATTACAAATCCATTTCCGCAGGCAGCCCGAATTTGATTCCCCGTCCGACGGCCCCGGCCTATGGCGCCTCGGTAGTCGCCACGGCTCCCCGTTCCGCATCGTCTGTCCGAAGCGCCGTGGTTGCGGCGCCGCGCCCTGCGCCGGCTCGTGTGGTGAAGAAAAAACCTGCGCCGCGGCGCAGCTCGCGGTACCACACGGTGAAGCGGGGGGATACGCTTTACGGCCTGTCACGACGCTACAAGACATCGGTTGGAGCCATCCAGCGGGCGAATGGTCTGAAGGGCAGTTTGATCGGGCTTGGGAAAAGGCTTCGCATTCCGGTGACATAGCGTATAGACGCTCGTTATGGACGCCGACGTTTGGTATCAATGCGATCGTTGCACTGCCTGCTGTAAGTGGCCTGGGGACGTACGTGTCGAGGATGACGAGATTGAAAAAATCGCGGACTTCCTTGGTATGCCGACCCAGGCATTCATTGACCAATACACCCGGCTGCGCACCAATCGGACTGGGTTGTCTCTGATTGAAAGGGAAAATCACGAGTGCAGCATGCTCGATGGCGACAGCTGCCGGATTAACCCGGTCAAGCCTGAGCAGTGCCGCGGGTTTCCCAACAAATGGAACTTTCCCGGCTGGCGGCAAGTCTGCGAAGCCAAGGCGATCCCGATGCAGCAAGCCAGGGAAATGGGATTAACCGGGTAGTGTGGGCGGGTGCTTGGCGCGGTTGATTTCTGATAATCCCTCGTCATCTTGGCAGGATGGGGTTGAGCCGATGACATAACGCTTGTATTGTTGGAAAACTAGTGTATATATGCGCATATAAGCATCTGTTGATGCTGGAATATTTCGGATGTTTGATCACGATGACGACTCTAATCCAAATCACCGATGCCTTGAAGGCGCTCACGGACACCACACGTCTGAGGATGATGCGGCTACTGGTGATGGTAAGGGTTGAAATAGGGGTGAGTGAATTTGTCGATAGTTTGCAGAGTCTGCCGTACAATGCCTCGAAGCAATTGAAGATCCTCGAGCAGGCCGGGCTGGTGCGGAGCAGGAAGGAGGGCAGGAACGTGTATTATCGTCTTGGCTCGGATGACGCCGGGCTTGTGGACCGTCTATTGACGTTGATCGCGAGCCTTCCGGATACCGGA
>JARFRT010000551.1 GCA_029287105.1 Akkermansiaceae bacterium
GCCGGCATACCCCGATCAAGCACCGGCTCTATCACGCCGCCAACCCGACCGGAAAAAACCTCTTTGTCAGCCTCCACGGTGTCACCTTCACCGACCTTACGCAGCTCACGCGTGTGAACGAATCCATCCACCTCCTCCCCAAACTCATCAGCGGCACGGACGGATACAGCTACAACGCCACGTCGAGCCCACTTCATTTTACGGACCTGATCGCCGAGTCGATTCATCCCGCCAGCACCCAACCCGGCGAACTCGACCTCCCCCCGGAACTTGCCGACCAGCTCAGGTCAACCGCTGAGAACTTCATCTACGAACCCGACCTCGGCGCACGCCTGATCGGACTGCGTAACTACCTTCAGGACAACTACACGTACTCACTGAAAACCATCAACCCATCGGGAACCAGTCCATTGGAAAATTTCCTCTATCATGAGAAACGCGGTTACTGCGAACATTTCGCAACCGCCGCCGCGATGTTCTGCCGCATACTGGGCGTCCCTAGCAGAATTGCCTACGGATGGTCCGGCGGCAGACTTTACAAATCACAGAACATGTTTGTCTTCCGCGCCAAGGATGCGCATGCGTGGACTGAAATCAAGCTGGAGGGCTACGGATGGGTTGTTTTCGACACCACACCACCCGATAACAGCGCCACACCCGAAACTCACGCCGCACCCGAGGGCGAAAACGCACCCGACCCCCGGGAAACCATGGCAAGCCAGCAACAGGCAAGCCTCGAATCCACAGACAACCCACTCGCGCTGGATGTCAAATCGCGCACACTCTACACCATTCTGGTCATCATCGGGGTCGGTTGCGCCGTATTTCTCGTGACCCGCACCTACACACGGCCGATAACCACACCCGACGGCCGGCCCGTCTACTGCCCGCCCCCCTCTTACCTCGTCCACTTCAAACAAACCTGCGCCGCACTCGGTCACCCGATGCCCACCGGGCGCACCCTGCGCCGACACATTGATGTGTTGTGCAACAACAACGCCGCACCCGCATTTTCCTCAAAATTGTTAGCCTACCACTATGGCGTCACCTACTCCGGAGAGCGCAAAAAGCCCTCCGTTGAAAAACACCTGAACCACGCCATCCGGCAATGGAAAAAATCGGCCCACGCCGAAGCTCGCCTCACTCGAGAACCGTCCTGAAGATCTTGACCTTATCATAGTTCAGCAGCCGCAACTGATGGCGGTATTGCTTGATGGCGGCCTCCCTCCGGCTATCAGAAATAGCCGCGGCTATCTCCACCTCCATGGATTCATACGGGAGCAATTCGGGGGCTTTGATCGCGGTGACCTCGATGATGTGCCACCCGAGCTTGGTCCCGACCAATGCAGGCGACCTTTCCGGCATGGTAAATACCGAGGCGGCAAAATCACCCGGAATACGTTGCCGGCCCATCCAACCCAGATCCCCGCCCTTATCCTTGCTCCTTGCATCCTCACTCAGCTCGGCGGCAAGTTCTTCAAATTGGCTTTGCCCCGACTGCAACAAGGCCAGATGACCCGCCAGAGTGGCCTTTGCCTCATCGGAGGGACGATCCAATGTTGCCAGAAAAACATGCCTCACGCGCCGGCGTTCCGGCATGGTGAGCTCCTTCCTGTGGTCATCATACCACTGCCGTGCCTCCTGCTCACCGACTTCAATGTGGGGCTGGATTTTCGTCATCACATACTTCTCCTGTTGCAGTCGGGCCGCCAGCCGGAAGCGCAACTCCTTGCGGCTCTCGATCCCCTGGGCCGCCATCGCCTTATCAAGGTCCCCAGCAGATTCAAACCGCTTTTCAAAGCGCCGCACCTCGGCATCCACCTCGTCCTCAGACACCGGCGCCGCCTCGACATTAACCCGCACCTTGATCCGCATGATATGCTCGTCAATCATCTCATCCAGGGCAACCCACCGCAGGGCCCTCATCTCACTCGCACTGACTTTTTCAGGATTGCGCCCCGTCCGCCAGAGGAGCTCACGCACCCGCCGATCCACCTGACCCCGGTAAATGGGAGCATTGTAAACCTTGGCACAGATCCCCTCCGCCACGGCATCGGCAATCTCATCCTGCTGTGTCGGGAACATGCTGCGCAGCTCGCGTTTGAGCGGACCGGTAAAAATATAAAAATCAGCGATCAAATAAAGCACCAACGCCGACCACACCACCATGCGGACCACGAAGGCTTTACTCATTTTCAACATACCGCCAAACTAGCGCCCTCCCGCCCCATCGCAATCCCCCAGTTGATTTTTCAGACAAAAATTTGCCCCTCAACCAATCTTCATCCATAGTCACCTACACCGATGAGACTCAACCTATTCCTCATTTTCGCCGCTTGCCTTCTTTCGGTAAGCGCACAAGACGCGCCTCCCCCCCTTGATGCAGCTTCCGCCGTTGCGGAACCCGCCCACAACCGCAACGCCAGCGCATTCATCCGCGTCGACCGGGATGCGCACAAGGTCCGACTCCAAACCGGCATCACCACCTATGCCAAAGAAGGCATCACCGTCGACCTCATCGGCGCCATCCACATCGCCGATGCCAAGTATTACACCCAGCTCAACAAGGAGTTCACCCACTACGAGTCCCTCCTCTTCGAAATGATCGGCGGCGGCAAACTCATCAACGACAAGGCCGACAAGGCCCCCGATGACGCCCATGACCCGATGGTCAATATGCTCGCTGACATCTATGGTATGCTGGCCAAATTCCTTAACCTCCAAATCCAAAAAGACGGCATCAACTACAAGGCCGCCAACTTCGTCCACGCCGACCTTTCACTCGAGGAATTCACAAAACTCCAGTTAGAAAAAAAAGAATCCCTGCTCGGTTTTGCCCTGCAAAATGCCCAGAACAACCCCCAACCCGGAACCCGACAACCCAACCTGCAAAAACTGCTGACCGCCATGCTTGCAGGCAACTCCAATGGCATGAAACTTGAACTGGTCGATACCCTCGGCAATGCAGGCGACCAAGTCGCCGCAATGACGGGCCAAAGCGTGATCATCGGCGACCGCAATGCCAAATGCCTCAAGGTGCTCAGCGAGCAAGTCACGGCCGGCAAAAGGAAGATCGGTATCTTCTACGGTGCCGCCCACTTCCCCGACATGGAAAAGAAGATGCTCAAAAACGGATACCGCAAAACCGGCCACCGCTGGCTCACCGCATGGGACATCCGCAACCACCGCCCCGCTGTACAGGAGACCAAGTAAGGTCTCGGACTCTCGTCATGCCACGCAATCCCGTGCTCAGATGACAGGTGTCCCCTTCAGCGCCGCCGCGACAATCGGCTCCGGCGACGATCCGTCGTCCGGAAGAAGCCGGTGCCGCATCACATGGGGAAACACCGCCTGCACATGGTCAGGATGCACCGCTGTTTGTCCATCGAGAAACGCGTGGGCTTGGGCGGCACGCATAAGCGCTAAGGAGGCCCGCACCGACACCGTATGCCCGCCACCCGCCGCGCGCCTGACTGCTTCACAGAGACTGATGATATAATCGTTCAGGTTACTGGCGACGGGTAATGCCGCTGCCTGTCTTTGCAACTCCAGGATCTCACCGGTATCCAACAGCGGGTCACGTGAGGTGCCGTTGATCTCACCCGCAGCGTGCGAATCCAAAATGCACCGCTGCGTTTCCGCATCGGGAAGTGACATCGGTATGGATAGTAGAAAGCGGTCCAGTTGCGGTTCGGGTAGCGGAAAAGTGCCCGCCGTCGACGTGATGTTCTGGGTCGCGACCACAAGAAACGGCTTTTCCAGATCGCGGGTCGAACCATCGATCGTCACCTGTCCCTCATTCATCGCCTCTAACAATGCCGACTGCACACGTGGCGATGTCCGGTTGATCTCATCGGCGAGGAGCAAGTTGGAAAACACGGGCCCGGCAATAAACTCGAAGTCACCATTGTGCTGTTTGTAGAGGTGGTAACCGAGGATGTCCGACGGTAATAGATCGGGGGTAAACTGAATCCGTTTAAACGACCCGCCGATCCCGTTGGCCAGCGTTTGGGCCAGGGATGTCTTTCCCACCCCCGGCGCCCCTTCGATCAAGGCATGGCCTTTGGCAAGCAAGGCGGTGAGCAGCAGAGTTCCCGCTTCCTCCGCCCCTAATACAGCGGCAGACAGGCGCTCGCGCAGGGTGTGTAGTTTACTGATGGGCATATGACGTTTCCAATCTCGCAGGAATCATCATGGAATCAATCACAGAGTCCACTTCTTGCGCGGAGGATGCGTGCCACCCTCTGCTACTCAAATGAAAAATCACGGAGCGCAGGCCCTACG
>JARFRT010000557.1 GCA_029287105.1 Akkermansiaceae bacterium
GCAAGGGGCTTCGTGGCGATGCCCCCGGTAAAATCAACTCAAATCAAAGCGATCCAGGTTCATCACTTTGGTCCATGCTGCCACAAAGTCGTGGACAAAGCGCTCTTGCGAGTCGGCCGTAGCATAGACTTCCGCCAGGGCGCGTAATTCGGAGTTTGAACCGAAGACCAGGTCGACACGGGTGCCGGTCCACTTGGCTTCGCCACTGACCCGATCGCTGCCTTCGAACATATCTGCATCGGCAGGGCTCGCTTTCCAGCGGGTGGCCATGTCGAGCAGGTTGACAAAGAAGTCGTTGCTCAGCACTTCGGGACGATCAGTGAAGACACCGTGCCAGGTCTGTCCGTAGTTGGTGTTGAGGACACGCATACCACCAACCAAAACGGTCATTTCAGGTGGGGTCAAGGTCAGCAGTTGCGCCTTGTCGACCAGCAGTTCTTCGGCGGAGACCGTGTACCGGGCCTTCTGATAGTTGCGGAAGCCATCGGCGATCGGCTCCAGCACCGCGAAGGATTCGACATCGGTCTGTTCCTGCGAGGCGTCCATACGTCCGGGTGTGAATGGAACGGTCACCTCATGGCCCGCCATCTTCGCGGCTTGCTCGACGGCCGCGCATCCCGCCAGCACGATCAGGTCAGCCATGGAGACCGTCTTGTCAAAGTCGCTCCGGATCTCTTCAAGGGAGGTCAGTACTTTTGCCAGTTGATCGGGCTGGTTGACTTCCCAGTCCTTCTGTGGCGCCAGGCGAATGCGGCCACCGTTGGCACCGCCACGCAGGTCAGAACCGCGGAAGGACGAGGCCGAGGCCCAGGCCGTTGCAACCAGTTCGCCAATGGACAGTCCGGCATCAAGGACCTTCGCCTTGAGGCTGGCGATGTCGCTGACGTCGATGAGCTCATGATCGACCGCAGGGATTGGATCCTGCCAGATCAGTTCCTCCGCCGGCACCTCTGGGCCGAGATAGCGCGCGCGCGGCCCCATGTCACGGTGGGTCAGTTTGAACCAGGCGCGGGCGAAGGCCTCTGCAAATTCATCCTGGTTGTCGTGGAAGCGACGGGAAATTTTTTCGTAAGCTGGGTCAACCCGCAGTGCCAGATCCGTGGTCAGCATCGATGGCACGGTGCGCTTTGACGGGTCGTAGGCATCCGGCACTGTCCCGGCACCTGCGCCGTCCTTCGGGATCCACTGATGCGCACCGGCCGGGCTCTTGGTCAGTTCCCATTCGTAGCCGAACAGGTTCGCGAAGTAATTGTTGCTCCACTGGGTTGGCGTGGTCGTCCAGGTCACTTCCAGGCCGCTGGTGATGGTATCGCCATCCTTACCCGAGCGGTAGCTACTGCGCCAGCCGAGGCCTTGTTCCTCCATGCCGGCGGCCTCGGGCTCAGGCCCTACATGCTTTGCATCGCCCGCCCCGTGCGTTTTACCGAAGGTGTGGCCGCCGGCGATGAGCGCAACGGTCTCTTCATCGTTCATCGCCATACGCGCGAAGGTCTCGCGGATATCCCTGGCGGCCGCCAGCGGATCCGGGTTACCGTTAGGGCCTTCCGGGTTGACATAGATCAGCCCCATCTGCACGGCAGCAAGCGGGTTTTCGAGGTCCTCGTGCTCACCGGAATAGCGTTGGTCAGCGAGCCAGTCTTTTTCGGCACCCCAGTAGATGTCTTTTTCCGGCTCCCAAATGTCCTCACGACCGCCGCCAAAGCCGAAGGTCTGAAAGCCCATCGACTCCAGCGCGACGTTACCGGTGAGGACCATCAGGTCTGCCCAGGAGATCTTGCGACCGTACTTCTGTTTGATCGGCCAGATCAGCCTGCGCGCCTTGTCGAGGTTGGCGTTGTCGGGCCAACTGTTCAGCGGGGCAAATCGCTGGCTACCGCTGGCGGCACCGCCGCGCCCGTCACCGGTGCGGTAGGTGCCGGCACTATGCCAGGCCATACGAATGAAAAACGGTCCGTAGTGACCAAAATCCGCCGGCCACCAGTCCTGTGATTCGGTCATCAGGTCGTTAAGATCTTGCTTTACCGCTTCCAGGTCGAGGCTCTTGAACTCTTCGGCGTAATTGAAATCCTCGCCCATGGGATCGGACTTGGAGGAATGTTGGCGCAGAATATCCAGGCGTAGCTGGTTCGGCCACCAGTCCTGGTTCGTGGTACCACCCCCTGCGGTGTGGTTGAATGGGCATTTATTTTCAGACATGGGATTATTTTCTTATTAGTTTCTCAATAGCTGTGAATCGTGTTGGCTTGATTCCGTCGCGGATCATCACCCCGGACCCATGAGCGCCCCCCCGATAAGTCGGGAGTCCGCCCAGGAGAGGGTGAAAAAAGGGTTAGCCATCATCACCCGCGGGGTTCATTAGCGTTATCGTTAGCACACGCCCACGAAAAATCAACCTTTAAGGCGACGAACACCCGGAGGCAGGTTGCCTACCTGTGCTTTTTACGGACCCGACCACTCTTTCACAAGCCGCCGGGAGCACGATCCAACAGAGCTCCCGGTGCTGATACAAAAGAGGCCGGCAAGGTCAGCGAGACGGGAATCAACGCCAAAACCGCGGGCTGGCTCATTGAGTAAATATTGTCAACCCGTGATGGATATGCTGGGGACGGCGTGTTATGCGGCCGGCATCACACGTCTCTCGTCCAATATGAAAAATCCGGATGGGAACCGTACAGAAATCCCGATCATTTCCCACTTTTCCTCTTTCCTGATCACTGTTCCCTCGGCAGTCTTGACCTGTTCCGTTGCCTCCTGATCTTCTCCAGTGTCACAGGCGTCTCAAGGCACCGCCGCCGAAAGGCAAATACCTAACATCCAACTAACTCCTCACCTACCTCATGAAATCCTTTCTCGTCCTCCTCATACTCCTGAGCGCCCTTGGCCCGGCGACCGCCGCCGAGTCACGGCCCAACATTGTCATCATCTTCATCGATGACATGGGCTACGCCGACATCGGCCCCTTCGGTGCCACCCAACAAAAGACCCCCAACCTCGACCGCATGGCGCGTGAGGGGATGAAGCTGACCTCGTTCTACGCCGCGCCAGTCTGCTCGGTTTCCCGGGCGCAGTTGCTCACCGGTTGCTACGGCCCCCGGATCGACGTTCCCTCGGTCTACTTTCCCGCCGGCGCCAGAGGCCTGAACCCGAAGGAGATCACCATCGCCGAACGCCTCAAGGAGCTTGACTACGCCACGATGTGCATCGGCAAGTGGCACGTCGGCGACCAGCCCGAGTTCCTCCCGACCCACCAGGGCTTCGACCACTACTTCGGCATTCCTTATTCAAACGACATGCAGGTCAAAGCCAAGGAGACCGGGGAGCGCGTCCTGCCCTTGCTGCGGGATGACAAGGTGGCGGAACTGCTCACCGACGTGCAGCAGGGCCGCATCGTCGAACGCTACACCGAGGAGGCCGTCCGCTTCATCACGAAAAACAAGCACAGGCCCTTTATGCTCTACCTGCCGCACACGGCCATCCACACTCCTATCTACCCCGGAGCGGCGTTCAGCGGCAAGTCCGCGAACGGACGGGTCGGCGACTGGATCGAGGAACTCGACTGGTCGACCGGGCGCGTGCTCGATACCCTGCGCGAGCTGAAACTCGCGTCCAACACCCTGGTCATCTTCACCAGCGACAACGGTCCGTGGCTGGTCAAGGGCAAGGACAGCGGCAGCGCCGGGCCACTCCGCGGCGGCAAAGGCAGCACCTGGGAAGGAGGCATGCGGGTGCCGACTATCGCCTGGTGGCCGGGCAGGATCGAACCTAACATCTCCGTGGACACGGTGACGGGAACCATCGACCTCCTGCCCACCGCGGTCGCGCTCGCCGGAGGCACCTTGCCGCAACAGCCCGTCATCGACGGCCGTGACATCTCGCCGGTTCTGCTGGGCAAGACGACCCAATCCCCCCGCGAAGCCCAATATTATTTTTCACGCTTCGAGCTCCAGGCGGTGCGCCAAGGGCCGTGGAAACTTGCCCTTGCCCCTCAGCGCGAAACGATGGGGCGGCAGGTGTCGGCTGACGCCCGGACCAAGGCACCGAGGCTCTACAACCTCGATGAGGAGATCGGCGAAAAGACCAACGTGGCGGCCGCGCACCCCGAAGTCGTGGCCAGGCTCACCGCCCTCGCACAACGCAAAAACGCCGAAATCGGCGGCGACCGCCCCGGCGCGCGGCGACCGGCGGGTACGGTCGAGAACCCATCC
>JARFRT010000035.1 GCA_029287105.1 Akkermansiaceae bacterium
CCCCCCCCCCCCCCCCCCCCCCCCACCGATACAAGCAGAAGACGGCATACCAGATGAAGGCACGAGTCTCGTGGGCTCGGAGATGTGTATAAGAGACAGGTGATTGGTCCAGTTGGCGTTGCATCCGGGCGACGCGGGCGTTGGACTGACCGAGGTCCTCGCGTGTTTTTTTAAGCAGGGATGTCACGGTTTTGAGCTCCTTGCGTAACTCGCGAATGACGCGATTGTTCACGCCGCGCTCGTCCTTCATGTCCTGCTCGATCTTGGTGGCACGCCGCTGGGCAAGGTCGGCTTCGGCCTGATGCTTCGCTTTGGTTTTCTCCGCCTCGATGAGCTTGCGCTGCGATTCCTTCAGTGCGCGCGCGGTAATGGCGAGTTCCTGCTCCCGCGTTTGTTTCTCACGGGTGAGCCGGTCCATGTCTTGTTGGAGTGGCGCGCGTGCAAGAATATCGCGCATGGTATTAATCTCGCGGTCCTTCTTGGCAATGAGGTCAACAAGTCGTTGCCGTTCAGCCCGGTTGCCCTGGCCGACTTGGTTGACTTGGTTGACTGCTCGGGCCCGGTTGAGGGCTTCCTGAAGCGATTTGTTGTCACGTTCGAGCTGCTGCAGGATACCCCGGTTATTGCGCTCAAGCTGCTGCAGTGTTCGGTTGTCACGTGCAAGCTGCTGCAGTCGGCGCCGGAGGCCGGAGTCGCCGGCCAGGGTCGGCGCGGGTGCCACGGGCCGAACTGCCACGGGTTTGGCGGGTGGGCGCTTGATCTGGCCGCTGCCCGTGGGTGGGGAAGCGGGTCCGGGCGGCGGCGCGGGCCCGCCCTCCACAAGGTCCCGGGTTTTTGCCTTTTTCCCGTCCAACTCTGCGGCGACTTTCGGTTCGATGGTTTCGATCGAGGCACGGGTGCTATTGATCCGTGACTTGACGAGGTGGGGTTTCCAGTTTTTGTGGAACCGGTCAAGGACGTCGTAGTACTTCGCCGCTTGGCGGTATTTTTGCCACGCCTCGTTGAATTCACCCGTTTTTTCTAATTTTTCCGCCCTCTGAATCTCCAGCCAGGCTTGGAAAAAAACGTCAGCCGGGTCGAGGGCACGTGGATCTTCTTGGGCCGGAGCAGGGGACACAAGGGATCCGAAAAGCAAGGCGATCAATAGAAAACGGGGCATGATGCCCCGGATCAACTGGTGGTGAGGGGTGCTCATTGGCCAAAAACACTAGTCAATTCAGGGCCACGTGGCAAATGCAAAAACGGGATGTGAAAAACGCATGAGGCAGAAGCATGGGCCTGCGCCCAGCGGGCCATCCCCCGCCGCACTCCGGGACGATCATCCTCTTCGAATAATCGCCTCGTATCCACCAATACGTCTTGCCAATTTCATCGGCACCCGCTAGGCAGGTGGGGCAATGAAAGTGATAATGATTTATGGCAGTGCCAATGATATACCCTTTATGGAACCTGCCCGTGTTTACCTGAAGGAAAGTGAAGTGACTTACGAAGAGACCATCCTCTCAGCTCATCGCAATCTCAGCGAACTGATTGATTACCTGGCCAAGCTCGAGGAATCCGGTGAAAAAGCCGTGATCCTCGCCATTGCCGGACTCGCCGCGGCACTTCCCGGGGTCGTGGTGATGAAGACTTCGCTGCCGGTCATCGGCGTGCCTGTACCGGGTGGCCCACTCAATGGCATCGACGCCTTGCTCTCCATTAGCCAGCTCCCCGGAGGCGTGCCTGCCACGACCGTGGGGCTGCACAGCAAGGCGCCGATGAATGCAGCCATGGCAGCGCACCGTATCATTCAACTCGCACAGGCCTAGTATCTGGCATAGAATTCAGCAATGGTGCGTACACTGACAGAGGCAGATATTGCCAGAGGGGTGGAAAAACTCACCCATCTCATCCGGGAGGCCCATCCGGGTAATGATTACGCCCTCGTGGGCGTGCGTAGCCGCGGGGATGAGGTTGCGGAAAGAATCCTGGCGGGCCTTGCCGAAGCCGGTATCAAGGTCCCGATCGGGATCCTTGATATCTCGCTCTACCGCGATGATCTGGCGCACCTGAACTCGAACCCCAAACTTCAGGGCAGTGAGTTGCCCTTTGCGGTCGATGGCGCCAATGTCATTCTCGTCGACGACGTTTTGTTCACCGGACGGACGGTGCGCGCGGCAATCGACGCCCTGATGGATTACGGCCGGCCGGCAAAAATCGAGCTGGCGACATTGATCGACCGCGGTCATCGCGAGCTACCATTCACTCCCAATTTCGTAGGCATCGAGTTGCAAACCAGACGGCTCGATTACGTGGACGTCAAGTTGAAGGAAACCGACGGTGCTGACTTGGTGGAAGTGACCGAAAACAGAGATTGATGACAGGTATCCCGGATCAGAAGCACAGCAACGACGATCTTGACGAGATTCGGAGGCGCAATGCTTTTTCGGTCAGGCCACCCGTGCAGCAGATCAAAAACCAGGCGGTGCACCCGGGATTGCTAGCCGTGTTCTATCTGCGGTGTCTCACTGCGGCAGGGTTGGCCATCGCCAAAATCTTCATACCCGCACTGGCATGCGCCGCATCCGCCCTGGCCGTCACCGTGTTCATTTTTTTCAAAAAACCGCGTTCCCACCACCACGCAGCGATCATAGCGATCATATCATTGCTTGTGCTGGTCTTCGGAACCGTGTATTACCTCGAGCAGTTCGAGCAGACAGCCCATGACGCGCAAGGACCTATTAGATATTGAATCTCTCAGTCGGGAGGAAATCGAGCACCTGCTCGATCAAGCCGGACCGTTCAAGGAATTATTTACCCGATCGGTAAAGAAGGTTCCGGCATTAAAAGGGAAATCCGTCCTGACCCTGTTTTATGAACCCAGCACGCGTACGCTCTCATCCTTCGAAGTGGCAGCCAAGCGGCTCTCAGCAGACGTCACCACTTTCGATGTGCCGCACTCGTCCGTGGTCAAGGGGGAGTCCGTGCGCGACACCATCGCCACGCTCCAGGCGATGCGTACCGACTACATCATTGTGCGCAATAAAATGGCCGGCCTGCCCCTGATGATCGCCCGCGAGACCAGGGCCTGCGTCATCAATGCGGGTGACGGTGCCCACGCGCATCCAACCCAGGCGCTTCTCGACGGATTTACCTTCCGCGAAGTTTTCCCCGAACCCACAGGCAAGAAAATCCTGATCGTCGGCGATATTCTGCACAGCCGGGTAGCCCGTTCCACCTCCACCCTGATGCGCAAGCTTGGCGTTGAGGTTGCCTGGCTTGGACCTGGTTCGCTGGTGCCCAAATACGGCCCCAAGGACATCAAACGCTTCACCAACTACGATGAGGCGATGCAATGGGCCCCCGACACCATCTACCTGCTGCGTGTGCAGATGGAACGACAGGACACGCCGTATTTTCCGAGCCTCAGGGAATACACCAAGCTCTACGGCGTCACCCGGGAACGTTTCAAGCGCATCGCGGACCAAGGCACCTACATCATGCACCCCGGCCCGGTGAACCGTGGCGTCGAACTCTGTGATGACGTGATGGATTACAGTCGCAGCCTGATCGACCAGCAGGTGGAAAACGGCATTGCCGCCCGGATGGCCGTGCTCTACTGGC
>JARFRT010000089.1 GCA_029287105.1 Akkermansiaceae bacterium
CCCGGGCTGACCCACGAGAGCTACGCCACCAAACCCGAGGCGCCGTCATTTCGGGGGCCCTTACAGGTGGCCCCGCTTGACCCTTCCAATTTACCTATGCGCATCATTTCCCAGCTTCTCGTTGTTGTCATGTCCACCTGCGTGGTCTCTGCCCAGAATGTCCCTCTGGTGGCTGATCCCGGGCAGGATCAGTTTGAGTTCTGTAAGCAGCTCTACCGGCAGGCCAACGCAACGAATGACCAGGCTGGCAAGGTGCTGGCGTACCGGCGTGCCATTCCGCGCTTGGCGGCCTACCTCGAGCGTTTTCCCAAGCATGCCAATGCGGAGGCGGCCATGTATTACCTCGGCGAGTGCTACTACCACTCCGGCTCCCTCGATGACGCCAAGCGGGTACTGCATGGCGTGGTCAACCGTTATCACCAGGGCCGCTACGTCGCCTTGGCGTCGAACCGGCTGGGTTATGACGCGGTGGCCTTGAAAAAATACGATCAGGCGGCGGTGCATTTCGGCCGTGTTGCCACGATGTCGTCGACGCCTCAGGAGCGCTATCGAGGTCGTTACCAAGAGGCTTCCTGCTACCGCTATGCGGGAAATTCCGACAAGGCGATCCAATCCTATGCCATGGTTGAGGCAGCCAAGGACGCTCCTTCTGTTTACCGGGAAAATGCCAAGCTCAGGCTGGGGCATCTTTATCTCGCCAAAAAGGATCTGGAGAAGGCGATGGAAAAATTTGAGGCGTTGATGTTGCCGGACGTTGCTGCGAGCCTACGCATTGAGGCCACGTTGAACGTCGGCTTGCTTGCCTTGCAGAAAAAGGAAACCGAAAAGGCGGAGCGTTGTTTCAAGACGGTGCTGTTGTCGAGTGAGGAGAAGTTCAAACCGAGCGCCCAGGCGGCATTGATGAACAGCATGTACACGGCCAAAAATTACCAGGGCGTCGTTGATGTGATGAAGCGGGGTAATCACGAGGGGACGCCTGCGACCGAAGCGATCAAGTATGCCATCGCCGGGCGAAGTTCCTATCAGCTCAAACTCTACCACGAGGCGATCAGGCTGTTTGCGCAAGCGGAGCGGCAGGTGCCACTGTCGGCCGAGGCCTTCGAGGCTGGTTACTTCCGTCTGCTCTGTTTTTTCAATATCAAGGGGGCGAACATCCCGATGCAAGTGGATGCCTTTCTGGAAATCTATCAGAATAGGCACCCTAAACACGAAAGAATCCACAAGGCGTTGCTGATGAAGGCGGAGACATTGTTTGATAGTGACAAGCCCCGGGAGGCCGCTGCGGCGTATAATCAGATTAATGCCAGCGCCGTCGGGGTAGCCAATCGGGCCAACCTCCTGTTCAAGCGTGGCTGGTGCCTGTCGTTGTCCGGCGATCACAATGGTGCGGTGCGCAGCTTTACGGATTTTTTGAGTGGCTATGCGGAAGATGAGCGGTCGTCCAAGGTGATTGCGCGCCGTGGCAAATCCTACCTTGCACTCGGCGACCGAGCCTCGGCCTTGAAGGATTTCGACTTGCTCATCCAGAGGTTTCCCGAGGACAAACTCGCTGCTTTGGCCTGGCAAAACAGTGCGCGCATTAAAAAAGAGGATCAGGATTATGCCGATATGATCCGTCGTTATGAGGCGATGCTCAAGGGGTTCCCCGATCTCCGCAAGGGCACCGTGGCCAATGCCAACTACTGGATCGGCTGGGGGGCTTATCAGTTGAAAAGATACGCCGATGTGATTCCAGCTCTGGAACAGGCGATCAAACTGGAGCCGGACCAATACGGTTTCAATGCCGGCATGCTGATTGTTTACAGTGCCTATTCGATGAAGGACAAGGAGCGCCTGCAGACGGCGGTCGATGAAATCCTGAAATTAAACAAAAAGGAGAAGATATCCTCGGCCATTTACCGGTGGTTGGGCGTGCAGTGTTTCAATGCGGGGGAGATGAAGCTCTGCGAACGCTACCTGACGATGGGGACGACCCCGCTGGAACCGCGTCAGACGCCCCAGTCGTTTTGGAAAATGTTAGGTAAGTCCCGGGTCGAGAGCGGGAAGTATGAGGAGGCACTTGCCGCGATCAAAAATTTCCTTGATGTTGTCGAGCAGCCGTTTTGGAAAGCGGAGACTTTGCTTGACCAGGCCGAGGCATACCTTGGCTTGGAAAAGCTGGATGATGCCAAGAGGTCGGCCGAGGAGGGTTTGCAACTCCGGCCCAAGGGGCGGGTCAATGCCGACCTGAGGATGATCCTTGGTGACATTGCCTACAACAACAAGGATTATGCCGCCGCAGCGGGTTACTACGTCGTGGTCGTGCAGCTTTTTGTCGACGATCCGAAGCTCCGGCCGGAAGCCCTGTTCAAAGCCTACAAGGCCTTGAGCAAAAAGGGGGATCAGAAGGAGGCCGGCCACTATCTCGACACCCTGAACAAGGAGTTTCCCAACTACTTGAAAAAGCGGGATGCCGTTCGCGCCTTGCCGGGTAATCCGTAACTGAAAGGTCGTAGCCTAGCGTGTCGGGCGGGCGTTCGGATTGATGGTGCGGTTCGCTTTGTCCCATGGGTCGGCTCCTTCGTAGCTTCCCTTGTCCTTGCCAAAAAGTTCTTCCGCCCTCTTGCCGGCCGGGGCACAGAAAACAATCGGCTTGGACGGTCGGCCCTGGGCATCGTAGCGGTGGTAGAGCCTTCGAACCGGGACTTCCTTTTCCTCGAGTTTCCCGGTTTGCGCGTTTTTGACGGTTTTGGTGCGTTTGACTCGTGCGTCGAACATGTCTTCGGCGGCGAGTTTGCCGTCGGATTTGCGGTATCCGTAGACGACGCGATACAGCACTTTCCCCGAGCCATCGTGGACCCTGCCGCTGCGGAGTTTGCCGTAGGCGTCCTTGCGGTAGATCACGCTCATACGCAGGACGCGGTCACCATTGCCACCGACCCGGTCGCCGTAGGTGCGCCGTTCGATCACACGCTCATCGGAACTGCGGCGGAATTCGGTGTAGGAGCCGTCCTCGTTCTTCATGATGCGGACGTTGGAGTGGGCTTCGGTTTTAGGGGGGGTGGTTGCGGCTTGTGCCCATAATGGGCTGGCCACCGCGAATAATGCCGCAAGCGCGCCGGATCCAAGGATGCGGTTTTTAAATGTTGTTTTCATCGCTGTGTTCGTGGAGCCTAGCCCTGCAGGTGATTATTTCAAGCCATCAGTTATGATCTGGAAAACGCGTAGTCGCTCAATCGACCTCACCCGCCGGGGTGTGGTCATGGGCATTTTGAATGCCACGCCGGATTCGTTTTCCGACGGGGGCCGGCACGCACAGGGGGAGGTCGCTCTGAGCCATGCCCTGCGGATGGTGCAGGATGGGGCGGAAATCATTGATATCGGGGGGGAGTCCACCCGCCCCGGTGCCGCGCAAATTGATGTGGGGGAGGAGATCAGGCGTACGGTCCCATTGATCAAGGCCCTCAGGCTTGCGTCCGGCGTGCTGATTTCCATTGATACCTCGAAGGCCGCCGTTGCCGGCGCGGCTCTGGAGGCGGGGGCGGATATTGTGAACGACGTGACCGGGTTGAGGGGGGATCCTGGGATGGCCCGGGTCTGTGCCGAGAGCGGCGCGGGCATCTGCGTGATGCACATGCAGGGGGAGCCGCGCACCATGCAGGAATGCCCGAGTTACGATCGTGACGGCGGTGTGGTGGCGGCGGTCCAATCGTTTTTTGCAGAGAGGCTGGAAACGCTGGTTGCCCAGGGGGTTGATCCCGAGGCGATCTGCTTCGACCCTGGAATCGGTTTTGGCAAAACGCTTGATCACAACCTTGAGTTGCTGCGTCATTTGGCGGAGCTTCAGCAAGACAGGCCATTATTGTTAGGTGTTTCCCGCAAATCATTCATTGGTATACTTACGGACGAAGAGGACCCTGAGAAGCGGGATGCGGCCACGGCCGTGATTACGGCGCTGGCATACCGGAGTGGTATCCTTCTTCACCGCGTGCATCATGTCAGTGCGAACGTGCATGCCTTACGGATGGCCGAGCTGATGGATTGATCCATGCCACCCCCGGTGTTTGCCCTTGAGTGAGAGGCGGATTGAGTTTAGTTTCCCCGCCATGAAAGCCCCGCTGTCGTTCTGCCTTCTCCTGTTTTCTTTTTCGGCGATTGCTGCTGAGGTGACCGAGGGGAAGCCGATTTGGCGACCCGCCGTCGGCGACTCCTGGACGTATCGCGTCGTGGTTGAGGTGCAGGAGGGGACTGAGCTTCCTGCCGGGGTTGACGGTCAGAAGGTGGAGAAGTTGGAAGGGAAGATCCGCGCGACTTACATGCAGACCAACGTGTACCACGGGCTCAAGCCAATGCTGAAGGATGGGCCGGAAGTGCACGCCTTTTACGTTTCCAATGGTGATCAGCTCGAGGAGATCGAATACATGCAAATTGCGGATGATGCGGTGGAGGCGGTGGGTTCGAAGCAGGAAGGGAAATCACCCAAGGACGTGATGCCACTGAGTAAGCCGATTCCTTTGGTGCGGTCGGAGTGGAAAGGGGGGGAGGCATTCCCCCTGATGCTGGATCACGTCATCGGAAAACAAAAGGTGCGGATGGTGCGCAAGTTCAAGGTGCTGGGGTGGGAGACTTTGGAGACGGCAGCGGGTAAGTTCAAAGCATTGCATGTGCAGGTGACCGGAATGAATGGCCCGATGGAGATCAAGCGTGGTTACTGGTTTGCCCCGGGTATCGGTTTTATCAAGGAGGTAAAAAAATACTATCTGGGCGATAAGGTGGTCTTTACCCAGACGCGTGTGTTAGATGAGGTGGGCAAGAAATGACAAGATTGCCCGTGTTTTACCACACCCACACTTACCACACCCACACTTACCACACCCATGCCTGGCGTTGCCAGAAGGCGTGAAGTTCCGTAAGTGATCCGTTGAAGCCATTGCGCTCGAGGGGGCGGTCGAGATTACCAAAATACTTGGGTGTTTGCCATGATCCGCCACGGTAGTTGAACGGTTGTGACCGATTGTTTTTCCACCAGACCCCGCCGTATTGCCACATGCACCAGGTCGACCAGATGCCGGAAGCCTCGGTGAGTTCTTGCGGAGTTGTCAGGTTGGCGTGGGTGTTGGAATAGAGGGCGAGCCAATACGGGCATTTTCGCAGGACGGATTTTTGTGAAGGTGTTGCGTTGTTCAGGCTCCGGCGGATGATGTCGCTGTTCTCGAGATAGACGACCGGGTATTTGCCGGTGAGTTGTTTGATTTTGCTCACAAAGGCGACGGTTTCGGCAGCGCTGCAGCGGGTGTCGATGTCGGCGACCAGCAGGATGCGATCGGCCCGCAGGCCCCGGCTGGCTTTGATGTCGCGCAGGCGATTCGTAAAACGATGCGCGTGGTGTGTGGTCGATGAGCCGGGCAGCAGGTAGTAGTAGGAGCCGAGCAGGAGCCCTTGGCGGTCGGCCCCGGCGAGGAAGTCGGCGCACTTGTGGTCAAGTTCGGCACCCTTGGCGCATCGTGCGATCAATCCGTGCGAGCCATTGGCTTTCAGGGCTGACTGGTCCAAGGGCGAATAGGGGCGTCCGGCACGCTGTTTTTCTTTCGGGTCGTACGCTGAGACGTTGATGATTTTGGGTGATTTTTCATAGCTGACTTTTCCGTACTGGGCGCATGAGGTGAATAGCAGGCTGACGGGGAGTATCCGGAGAATCAAAAAACGCATGGCGGAATGACACTAGACGATTTGAGGGGGGCTGTGAAGGTTGAAGCGGAATGTTTTTCCGGGGCGGGCTTGAGTGAAAGATGGCACCGAAGCGGGCTGTATCTACAGCAGTCCCAGTACCCCCCTCGCAGGGTCCTATCAGGAAAACCTGAAGCGACTTGTCGCCGGGTTGTTGACCATCTCGATGCCATGAATAGCAAAAACCGCGTTTTGAGTGCCGCCCAAGTTGCCCGTCTGATTCTGGGGATATTGATGATCTCGCCGCTTCTGCTTGCGGCAGACGGGGACAAGCCGATTGGCTTCGAAGGCGCCCAATGGATCTGGCACGGGTCCCCGGGGGGCAAACCCGCCGTCGCAGCTCCGGCCCAGACCGTCTATTTGCACAGGGGGTTCGAGTTTCCTGCGGGCGCAAAACCGGTCTCCGGCGAGGTGCTGATCACCTGCGACAACCAGTGGACCCTTTTTATCAACGGCAAGCAGGTCGGCCAGAGCGAGGCCGGCCGCGACGCGTGGATGCGCCCGAGGAAGATCGATATCAGCAACAACCTCATCATCGAACAAAACGCCATCGCCGTAAAAGCCGTCAACACGGTGAGTGGTCCGGCCGGGCTCATCGTCAAAATCAGGGCGGTATTTGAAAATGGTAACAGCTACGAGCTTGTCACCGATGGTCGCTGGATAACCAGCGCAAGAGAAGAGTCGGGATGGAACCAGACAGGTTTCACCCCCGGTTCCGGATGGCAGGCGGCCAAGGTTCTGGGCGCTTATGGGATCGCGCCATGGCGCAACCTTGCCGGTGGCAAAAAGGCGGCGCGACGCCCAAAAAAACCACCGGCCCCGCCGGTGGTCTACCCCAAGGAAACCGCGTTTACCGATGAAATATTCGCGGGCGGCGTGGTTTTTGTCCGCGGGCACCTGCCGTTTGTACAGCACGACAAAAACAATTACGTCCAGAACATCCGGGGCAGCCGGGCGTACTTCGAGATGGATCCGCCGACCCCGGCAGCCATCGGTCGACAGCTCATCAGTCTGATCCCGTTTAAGCCGGACGGCAAGCTGACGGTATTGTGCGATGCCGCCGGCGGTGTGCTCGGGTCGCCGAGCGTCTCCTATGATGGCAAGACGGTCTACTTCTCTTTCGCCCCGGAAGGCCAGGCCTATTACCACATTTTCGCGGTCGGCATCGACGGGGGAAATCTGCGCCAGGTCACGGACGGGCCGTTTCATGACTACGACCCCGCGGAACTGCCGGACGGCAGGATCGTTTTCAGTTCCACGCGGATCGGTAACCGTGAGGAGTACCATGCCAAATTCGCTTCTTCTTTGTTTACCTGCGACACAGCCGGTAAACATATTTTACCCCTGACCTACCACATTGCCGCCGACCGGGAACCTCGCGTCACCGCCTCCGGCCTCGCCTTTATCAGGATGGATAATTTCCTTGAGCGCGCGAAAGTGGAAACCCACCTGCACCAGGTGCGGATGGACGGAACCGGCGGGCAGGTCATCATCGGCCCGGGACGCGGCGCGATCCAGTATGAAAAAAACGTCGGTGCGGAATCCAACTCAAGATGGCTGAGACAGTATGGCACCGGCAGTTGTGCCGCGCTGCCGGACGGTAGGGTCGTGGCCATCAATCAGAAGGGGCTGGTCAGCTCGACCTCCTCAACCGGCGAACCCCTGATCACTGGTTTTGTCCCATACGACATGTCGCCATTGCCTGACGGCCGACTGCTTTGTACCTCGATCAAACGGACACGGTTGCTGGTTTTTGATCCGTCCACCAAGGACATCACCGAGGTCCTTGCGGCTGCCGATGTGCAGATGCCGGATGGCTCCGAGGCGAATCTAACCAAGGGGTATGCAAGCGACAGCATCCACTCCGTTGTCCACCTCGCCGCCAGACCCCGGCCCATGCCGCGGCCGTCGATGGTTGACCCGAAGGCGGACCGCCGGCTGGATAAAACCGGCTTCCTCTACTGCCAGAATGTCCTCAATACCCAGCACGACAGCGCCGACCTGAAGCGCATCAAGGCGGTGCGTATCTATCAGGGTAAGCCGTTTTCGTTGGAGCCCACCAAGACGATTTACGCTCACATTGGAACCGAGGGCGTCGAGCTCGGCACCGTGCCGCTGGCCTCGGACGGTTCGTTTTATGTCGAAGTCCCGGCTGACCGGCCTCTGGCGATGCAAGCCGTCGATGCCGAGGGCCGGCCAGTCCTTAACGAGATGTCATGGATTTACGTGCGTCCCGGCGAGCAGCGGTCATGTGTCGGCTGCCATGCCCCGGCGTCGAGCGCCCCGGCGGCGATGCGCTTGTCCAAGGCGATCACGGGCAAGCCGCTCAAGCTTGCCGGCCAGGGCACCCCGCACCGGTTCAGGGCCAACAACGGCGCCAACGGCGGTGTCCTGAACTTGCAGCTGGAGCGCTTCCGCCAGGCAGCCGCCATCAATTTGCCGGAAAGCCCGGAAGAACTCGCCAAAGCCGCACGCGACAGCAATGCCGATTCCAGGCTGTCGGCCATCCGCCGCATGGGTATCCTTCACGACCGCGGGTTTGGGGGTATTTTAAGCGAGGCGCTGGTGCGTGAGGAAAATGCAGAGAACCGATGCGCCGCGGCATTGTCATTGTCCGCCTGTGGCGACCGCACGGCGGTCGCTGCCTTGTCGGGTGCCATGGATGACCCCAACCCGACCGTGCGAAACGCGGTGCGGGTCGCGCTGGAAAATCTCACCGGATCTACCGCCGAAGACACATGGAACGCGCCCGATTTCGATGCGCTCGAAGGTCAACTGATCGCCAGATTGTCCTCGGACGATCCACAGGAAACGCTGATGGCACTGCAATCTCTCGGTCACATCGGAGGCAATGCCGCTAAAAAGGCGATCCGGCAGTGGGTTGGCAACAACCCGGACTCCCAGTTGCGCGTGCTGATGACTGCGATCCGTTCGCTGGGATACCTCAGGGACACTCAGGCGGTAGGTCTGCTGACAAGGTTGATGGCGGACAATCTAACCAAGAAGGGAGGCGGCGGCTTCCACGAACTCGGCTACGGCCAGAAGCCGATCTACATCGCCGCCACCGCCGCCGAGGCACTGGGCCTGATTGGTACGGTCGAGGCCGAAAAAGCCATCATTGAGGCATTTGCCAAGCTCAACAGCTTTAGCGACTACGTGTTCCGCGTCGCCGAGCACGGCTGGCTGATGGGCTGTCATGCATCGATTCTGCATTACCGGATGCTCGAGGCCCTCGACCGCATGGAGAGCCGGGACATCGCGGCATTGGTGGGGACGATCATCGAGTCGCTGCCTGCCGACAAGGACCGCGGGCTGCTGTATGAACGCGACAGCTACGAGGCATTGTCTGCGCGTGTCATCGCCAGCAGCGGAATGATGGAGGATGTCATCGAGGCATGTTTTGCCGTCCTTGACGGCACAAAATCAGACCACGCGCTGAGCGCATCGGTCGGCTTGTCTCCACACGCGCAGAGTCATATCCGCAAGTACTCCGCGCAGGCCCGGGCCGCGCAGGTTTTGTCGATTGTTTGTAACGACGCAAGACATGCCCCGCGTATTGGCCGGCTTATCAAGAATTACCGGGCCGGTGACGATTCCGAAACCCGCAACTGGTGCTGCTTTTACCTTATCCGAACCCTGGGCAGGATCGGGGATGAAACTTCCGGCGAAATACTGCTCGATGTGTTGGTCGACGAACCTACGGAAACGGCTGTCGGCTTGAACACCCCGCCGACGCATATCGTCTACAAAGGATGGCGCCCGTTTTTCCGGCCTGCCGCCGCATGGGGGCTGGGTAGGCTCAGGGAAACGAAGGCACGGGAGGCACTATTGGACGCCGTGGCCAATCTCGACAACGCACCCAGCGTACGCCGCCAGGCGGCCGTGGCACTGGGCCGCATCGGCGACAAGGCCACCCGGCAAAAACTGATCAAGCTGGCAGAGGAATACCCGGAAGTCACCACCAGGAGATGTATCCTGGAAAGTATCAAGGCGATGGGTAATCAAAGTTCTGCCCCCTAGTGGCCAGTCCCTGGTTGCCATATCCGCGGTTTGGCAAGGGATTGACGAGCTTGCAGCGGCGTTATTCCGGACCATTCCGTTTTTTTAGGCAGGGCACATTTATTGCTCTACATCCCGCGCCAATGGTCGTTATAGTGTCGGGCATGGCCTCTATCAAAGTGCACAAGCTGGCGACAGCGCTATCCCTCGTTTTGCTGATGCCATGTTTTGGCCAGGCAGTAGATGCGCCTGCCAAGATGCCGGATACGGCAAAGCCCGAGGCCGCAAAGCTCAAAGAGGTCGAGCCGGCAAATGAAAATCCGGTCACCCGGCCTGAGCCGCCTGCGATCCTGGGCTGGAAGGAGTGGATCTGGATTGTGAAGCCCGAATTGGTTCTTCTCGCTAAGCTGGATACGGGCGCCAAGACAAGTTCGGTGCATGCTACCAATATTCAGTCAATCGAGGTGGATGGTAAGAAGTGGGTAAAGTTCACCATCACAGACCCCGGCAGTGAAACGGGATTACGTCTCAAGTATAAAGCTCCTGTTGTTAGGGTTGCCAAAATTAAAAATGACACAGGTGGACTGAATGAGCGCTATGTGGTTGCACTCACTTTTCATATCGGCGGGCGGGAGCTTAATGGTGAGTTCAACTTGAATGATCGAAGTCGGATGGTGTGTGGTGTTTTGATTGGGCGCAACATGCTGCAGGAGTTGGGTGCCGTGGATTCGAGTCGAGAGAATCTTATGGGGAAACCCAGGATTCCCGCGAAGCGCAAAAAAGTATCCAAATAGCAGCCTGTAAATAACCAAGTCCCGCATAATGCTTAAGCGAATATTCACGTTAGCTGGTCTCGTTGCAACGCTCGTCGTGCTGGGTGCGGCCGGAATCATCTACAAGAACCAAGTGCTCAAGGTGCCTCTGCTGCCCGATCAGGAACGTGGAGTTTGGCTGGTCGAGGCGAGGGTGGCATATAACGCCACAGGCAAACCCGTCAAAGTCGTTCTTGCACTTCCTGATTCAGGTTGGGAGCCGATTGCAGAGGGGCAACAGATCTCGCTGGGTTATGGGTTTTCCGAAGACACGGAAAACGATCTTCCGGTTGGGGTCTGGTCGGCACGTGAACCCAAGGGGAGGCAGTTGATTTACTACCGCGTCAGACTCGAAGAGGGCACGGGCTTGTATGAATTTCCTCAACGAAAATCGGCGGGTGTTCCCACAGTTGATCCTGTGAAAGCAAAAGGAGCCAGACAGGTGGCGCTGGAGGCGATGATGAAATCTGCTGAGCAACGGTCCGCAGATGATCCCACCTATGTGAAACAGTTGCAGCAACTGATTGCTGAAAAACCGAGCGACGAGTCGTTTGCCTTCTTGCAGAGATATTACGATAACAAATTTCCCGATGAGTGGGAGCGTAAACTGGTTATGGATTTGCTGAAACTCGGAGGTGTGGCTTGTCGTCCTGGTTTTGGTGTTAGGCTTATTGAGGAGCGCGGCGCGCACAGGGCGATCCCACTGATCGAGTATTATGACCGGGCGGAGAATGCCTGGCGTGTGGTGCTCCCGGACGGGGGTAGCTTGGACGATATCGTGCTCTGGTCGCGAGCCCGGAATATGCTGGAAGTTTATGGCGGCGAGGATTCCGAGGTGACATTCACAGCCATCAAAGAGCGGGCGCCTTCGGGTGCGGCGGAACGCATGGCAAATTCCCCATGGTGGGTGGCTACAATTTCCGCCCTGCCTGTCAGCGAGCGGGCGCCATTCAGATACACAGCGCTGATTCCCCTCGGGGTGCTGGCTGTTGTTTTGTTGCGAAACCTGGTGGGTTTGGTCACGCTGGGCACCTTCATGCCTGTCTTGCTAGGTCTGGCCTTTCTTGAGTTGCCGATGGATGCCGCCCTGATCATGTTGCTTGCGATACTCTTTGGCGGTCTCATGTTTCGAGCCGTGCTATCCAAATTCAACCTATTGGTGGTGCCTCGTGTCGCTGCCTGCGTGGTGATTGTGACGATTTTCATGATGGCTGTCAGTTTGTTGAGTTACAGGCTGGGAGCTGTCGATGGCTTAAGGGTGACGGTGTTTCCTATGATTGTCCTGGCATGGACCATCGAACGCATGTCTTTGATCTGGGATGAGGAGGGGGCGATCAGTGCTATCTATCAGGTGGGCGGAAGTTTGGTGGCTGCGATGGCGGCCTTTGGCATGATGAAGATCGAGGTTGCGCGCTATTGGGTGGAATATTTCCCCGAGGTTTTGCTGATCCTGCTGGCCGTTATTCTGATGCTTGGTCGTTATACCGGCTATCGACTGACGGAACTATTTAGATTCCGTAATGCGGCGGAGATGGAGGTATGAAAAAGTGGTGGCACCGATGGCTGATTCTGCCTAGCGAATTGAAACGCTTGGGGGTGATCGGCTTGAATCAACGCAATGGTCGATATTTGTTGCCCAACAATAATCGTAAGTTCTATCGCAGAGTGGATGATAAGTTGGTGACAAAGACGTTGGCTCAGGAAATGGGGCTTGCTGTTCCGGAGCTTTATCATGTGTTTCAAACCCAGCAAGCGGTGACCAACCTTCACAAGGCCCTGGCAGGGTTTGATAGCTTTGTGATGAAGCCGTCGCGAGGCAGCGGTGGTCGTGGTGTCCTGGTGATCAAAGGCCGGCGCGGCGCGAAGTTTGTCAAAGCCAGTGGTGTTGTCATTTCAGAGAGAGACGTTGAACGCCACGCTGCGGAAATCCTCGGAGGTTTGTTCAGCCTGGGCGGGAGTCGTGATGTGGCGATGGTGGAAGCCTGCATCAGCTCGCACGCGGAGCTTTCAAAAATAAGCTATCAAGGTGCTCCTGACGTCAGGGTGATCATGCTGCATGGTTATCCGATCATGGCGATGTTGCGCGTTGCAACACGACAATCTGATGGGCGGGCCAATCTTCACCAGGGCGCGATTGGAATAGGCATTGATCTCGCTTCAGGACGTACAATTCACGCCATCCATCATGGTCACTCTGTTACGACACATCCAGATCTGGATACTGATTTGCTAGGTTTGCAGATTCCAGGATGGGATCAGGTGATGGAAATGGCCACCAAGGGATACGAGATGACCGGCCTGGGCTATTTGGGCGCCGACCTCATTGTTGATGAAACTCGGGGGCCAGTGGTCATCGAACTCAATGCAAGACCGGGTCTGGCCATCCAATTGGCAAATGGCACCGGGCTACATCACCGATTTGAAAAAGCGCAGGCTCATGCGCTGGAACACCCAGGAGAGGATTGGAAGGCCCGCCTTGAGTTTTCAATGCAAGCCTTTGGAAAAAAGACGCCCGCCGAAGTTTGAGTTCTCGAGGTAATCATCCGTCAAACTGACTGCGGAGCAAGGCCGCTCGCTTGCTGCCATGATTGAATAAGCCCAGGGCCTTGCCGCAAGACCCTTTGGGCTCCTAGGGGGCGGTCTTTGTCTGCTTCGCGCTGCGTAGCAAGCGGGTGGAAAGGATCAGGGCCACACCGTAAAGCAGGAGTGCGACCGCCATCGTGAGGGCACGGCCGCGTGGGAAGTCCTCTGCGGCCATTTTGATGGGGATGATCACCAGCAGCGGCCACACCAAGCGCTGCGCCGGCCGCAGTCGCGGATAGCGGCTCAGCGCCGCCAGCACCACCACCGAGGTCGCCAAAACGCCGGTCCGCACGGCCGCCAGGGTTCCGGGTTCGAACGCACCTGGCTCCCCGGCTATGAAAGGGGCCAGACACCAGACCAGCAGCGCATCAAGTCCGAGCACGGCCACGAGAATCACCACTCCTCTGCCGAGACGCGGCAATGCATCCGGCCACACCGGACTCTGTGCCTTGAGTGGCAGGAGCGAGCACAGGACCGCAGCCACCAATGTGATGGCCGACTCGGGAGTGATCGTTGGCCACCCACTGCCGCCCGGAGCGGCAAGCAGATGCAGCACCATCCCGCCAAAGTCGCCCACCACGGCCGCAAGCAAGATCGCCATGGCGGCATGTAAACCTGGACTGACCCGGTTGAGGCGGACCCCCACCACGGCCAGCAGCACTGCCAGCACGGAAAACAAGACGGCCGGCTGTGGAAATACGATCCAGGAACCCATCGCCACAAGGGCGAGTGCGAGACTGCTATGAAGAAGGAAGGCCCACCGATGCTCTCGCGACCAGTGGAAGGTGACAAGCAGGAACGCGTAGCCGGCAGCGCCAAGCGTCAGGCCCACCGCCGCAAGCACTTTGGCGACGCCGGGAAGATGCTCCGCCGCAACGAGCAGCGCCCCCCCGTATCCCAGCAAGGTGACCAGCGTTCCCTGGATGATCTGGTGCGCTCCGACCTCCTCCTTGCCACGGCTCTGGATGATGATAAGCACACTCGTGCCAATAAACAGCCCAACAAGAATCGTGATCGCAGGGCCGGGAAAGGCGATGGCCCGGTCTCCGTGCGACCAGGCGATCAGCAACAGAGCCCCAAGGTTTGCAAAGCCATAGGCGAACCAGGGCAAGGGCCCGCCACGGCGTGGGCCGACCAGAATCGCAACGACACCGAGCATACCCATCGTGAGAACAAAGGGTTCCGGTCGGTGGATGCCAAACATCAATAACAGCGAAACGCAGCCGATGCCCAGCACCGTGGCGGCCGACACCGGAGCCAGTCGGTGGAATTCGGCAATCGGAAGAAGGAGCGCCCCTATCAGGATCAACAGCACGGCCGCGAGCCAGGGTGACAGCACCTGAAAGCGGGATGTGGCTTCCCAGATCATCGGCAAGGCCACCAGCGCGGCCGCCAGGCCACTCGCTGAGGCAGCCCCACGCTTGCCGCGCTTGCCAAGCAGGTGGCAAATCACGGCCCAGACCAGCGCGTAAACCAAGCCGAATACAACTCCCAGGCCACGCGCCAAGACGTCCCCCTCGGTAAGGGCACGCAGCAGGTAGGCCCCGGCGAGCGCCAGTAATATACCACCGATCAGCCCCGCTCCGATGTTGGCGCCCGCTTCTTCGAACATCTCCGCGAGCGTGAGCTCCGGTTCTTCGTCCCGATCGGCGTCGCGAGCGCCCTGGTCCGGTGCGCGGGGCTCCACCGCGGCCACCGTCTTCGCGACAAGATCACTCTCGGCACCAGCCGGTTTTTCATCGGGAACGGCAGCCTCCCCGAGTAAGGTTTCAAGACCGCTGACACGAGCGTCCAAACTCTCCACCGCCAGCTTCAGTGCGAGAATTTTCGATTCTAACTGGTTTGGTTGGTCACTCATGCTGGTTGTCGGCAATTTGAATTTTCAGATCCGTCCGCGTTGATGTTAGGTTGCATGCCCGTCGGAGCGGATAAGGGCAGGAGGCCCTGGGTCACCAGTGGGGGATGCGTTGTCAGCGGTTGCCCCGGTGCCCTTTTCAAAATTGGGGTTCGTCAATGCCGCTGAGCTACCTTCAGCGGCCAGGGAGGCCATCACTAATCGAGCCGTTGTGAATGTTTTCATAGCATGGTGCACTAGAATTAACGCTGGAAGCCTAACTCGACATTGAAACACACACAATGATAAAAGATGGCCAGTGGCAACAGGGCTATTACGAATAACGTGCATCCACGCTCAAACCCACGGCACAATGGCAGAGAGGTTCCCGTCCGAGGATCCTTGGATGGCAAGAGGGTGCGCGAGCTCAGCGCGATTCCTTGAACTGGCCGCGCCAGTAATCGAGACGTTCCTTGATGCGTTTTTCCAGACCGTTTTCGGTCGGGGAGTAGTAGGTTTTCCCTTCGGGAAGATACGCCTGCGGCACGTAGTTGCCTTGGTAGTCGTGGGAGTAGTGATACTCTAACGACTCGTCGCTGGCACCTGACCCCTTGGCTAGTTTTTTGCGGGTCTGGGTGCGGAGGTGTTCGGGTACGGCGAGTGTGCGTCCTTCCTTGACGTCGTGCATCGCTTCGCCAAGGGCGGCGTAGGCGCTGTTGGATTTGGGGGCGGTCGCGAGATACACCGTGGCGTGGGCCAGCGGGATGCGCCCTTCCGGCATGCCGATGAATTCAAAGGCCTGGTGAGCATCCATGGCGACGCGGAGCGCGTTGGAGTCAGCCAGGCCGATATCTTCGCTGGCGGAAATGACCAGTCGTCTGGCGATGAACCGCGGGTCTTCGCCGGCATAGAGCATTTTCGCCAGCCAGTAGAGGGCCGCGTCCGGATCCGAGCCGCGGATGGATTTGATGAAGGCGGAGTTGGTGTCGTAGTGCGCATCGGCATCGGCATCGTAGACGATGGCTTTTTGTTGGATGGATTCCTCGGCCACCCCGAGGGTGATGTGGATTTGGCCGGCGTCTCCTTCGGGGGTGGTCAGCGCGGCGAGTTCCAGGGCGGTCAGTGCCCTGCGCGCATCGCCGTCGCTCTTTTCCGCGATATGGGCAAGGGCATCGTCATCGATGGCGATGGTGCTTGCGCCGAGCCCGCGCTCGGCATCCAGGAGGGCGGCGCGCATCAGCCCGATGAGGTCCTCGGTGGGCACGGGCTCGAGTTGGAAAATCTGTGATCGGGATACCAGCGGCGAGTTGACGTAGAAATACGGGTTGTGGGTGGTCGCGCCGATGAAGCGCACGGTGCCGCGTTCGACGTGGGGGAGCAGCACATCCTGCTGGGCTTTGTTGAAGCGGTGAATCTCGTCGATAAACAGGATGGTGGTCTGATCGCGCAGCTGTCTCCATTTTTGCGCATGGGCAATTTTATCGCGGATTTCGGCGACATTGGATTCCACGCCATTGAGCATCTCGAACCGGCTGTCGGTGCTGTTGGCGATCACGGTGGCCAGGGTTGTTTTACCGGTGCCGGGCGGGCCGTAAAAAATGAGCGAGGAGAAGCGGTCGGCCTCGATGGCGCGGCGCAGCAGGGTGCCCTCGCCGAGGATGTGTTTTTGTCCCGCCACCTCGGCCAGGGTGCGCGGCCGCATCCGCGCCGCAAGCGGGGCGTCATCCGCGGCTTTGACGGGTCCCGTGGCGGCGGGCACCGGTTCTGGAAAGAGTGAATCCATGGCTTTCTGGGGGGATTTAACCACGGAATACAAGGAATACACGGAAAGATTTTGGGAAGTTGGAGAACCCGACTTCCCGACTTCAAGCCTTCCCGCTCCGAAAAGGTCGGGTGTACCAGTTGAGGGATTTTTTGAACAGGCCCTTGATATCCTCGGTGGCCATGTAGGCACAGGGGATGAGGAAGAGGGTGATGAGGGTGGCGAACATGATGCCGAACGCGACAGAGACGGCCATGGGGATGAGGAACTGGGCCTGGATCGAGCGTTCGAAGATCAGGGGCATGAGGCCTGCGAAGGTGGTGAGCGAGGTCAGCAGGATGGGTCTGAACCTTGCGGAGCCGGAGTGGATGACGGCCTCGTAGGCAGTCGCGCCCTCAAGGCGTTTGCGGTTGGTGAAATCAACCATGACCAGGGCGTCGTTGACCACGATGCCGGCGAGTGCGAGCATGCCGAACAGGCTGAGGAAGGACGGGGTGATGTCCAGGACGACGTGGCCGATGATGGCGCCGACCGCCCCAAAGGGGATGGCGATCAGGACAAAGATCGGTTGTGTCAAGGAGCGGAACGGGATGGCGAGCAGGGCGTAGAGGGTAAACAGGAGGGCGGCGGCCGAGACCCAGAGCCGGGTTTTGTTTTCGGCATCCTCGGCGAGCAGTCCATCGAACCTCCAGCTGACGCCGGGGTTGGCTGCGGTGATTTCATCGAGTTTGGGCGCGATGTCCTTGCCAATTTGGGAGAGGCTGGTCTCGGAGTTCTCGGGGACGGCGGAAATGGTGTAAATCCTGGCGCCGTCACGGCGGCGGATGGTCGGGGGCGAAAACCCCTTGGAGATTTTAGCGACCGAATTCAGGCTGGTGGTTGAGTTGTTAGGCAGGGTGATCTGGAGCTGGTCGAGGGTGTGCAGTGATTCGCGTTCCTCCTTGGGCAGGCGCACCATGACCCGGACGCTTTCCTCGCCGCGTTGAATGCGCTGTGCCTGCTCGCCATAGAATGCGCGTCTGACCTGGCGCGCAAGGTTCTCCTGGGTCAGGCCGAGGTCGCGGCCGTAGGGGCGCAGGGTGATCCGGAATTCGTTCTGCGCGTTTTCGATGCTGGTGGACGCGTTTCTCACCCCGTCGGTGGCCTTGAGTTCCTCCTGGATTTGGCGTGCGACCGGGATCATGACATCGTCATTGTGTCCGCGCAGTTCGATTTCCACGTCATCACGCTCCTGCATGTGCCGGCCACCCGAGCGTTCGGTGCGGATGGAGAACGACTGGGCGCCCCGGACCTCGCCGACGGCGTCGCGCCAGGCGTCCGCGATGACCTGGTTTTTGGGGCCGGGGAACTTGCGGCTTCCCGGCGGCATGATTTCCACCAGCACGTAGCCCTGGGTGTCGCTGGCCCTGCCCCAGCTCGGCCAGCCGCCGGTGGACGACATGACATTGCCGATCAGGCTCGGGCCGCCGTCGCCGTCGGTGAACTTCTCCCGCAGGCTGTAGGCGGCCTGGGTGATCTCCTCGACCTTGGCATCGGTGTCATCAAAGTTGGATCCGTCTGACATGGCGAGGCGGGCGTAGATGTAGTAGCGATCAACGGACGGGACCGACTGGAAACCCATGACCCCGCTGGCCATGAAGCCGACACTCGCGAGGCCGATGGCGGCAAAGATGGCGAGCGAGATGTAGCGGTAGCGGACGCCGAGTTGGAGTAGGGGATCATAGATTTTGATGACGAATGCTTCGAGCATCCGGGTGGCGCCCTGTTGGATGAGGGTGATCGGGTTTCGGCCTGTCCGGTTGACTTTGAGGTGCTTGAGGTGTGAGGGCAGGACGAGTTTGGATTCGATCAGGGAGAAGATCAGGACCGGGATGACGACGTAGGGGATTTGTTTGGCCAGCGTGCCCATCCAGCCCGTTTGGAAGGCGAGCGGGACGAATGCGACAATGGTGGTGAGCACGCCGAAGGTGACCGGGACCGCGATTTCCTTAGCCCCTGTGGCGGCGGCGTCAAGCGGGGCCATGCCGGACTTGAGTTTGGAAAAAATGTGTTCGCCGGTGACGATGGCGTCGTCGACCACGATACCCAGCACGATGATGAAGCCGAACAGGCTCATGATGTTGGCGGTGATGCCGAGCGTGGGCATGAGCAGGAATGCACCGGCAAAGCTGACCGGGATGCCGAGGACGACCCAGAAGGCGAGGGAGAGGCGCAGGAAGATGCCGAGCAGGAGGAAAACGAGAATGCTGCCCTGGAGCAGGTTCCAGAAGAGTGTCGAGATGCGGCCGCGCAGGCTGACCGAGTCGTCGTCCCAGGTGTGCAGTTCGACGCCCTCGGGGAAGCGGGTGGACGCCTCCGCCACGTATTCGTGCACGGTGTCGGAGATTTTCAGGGCGCTTTCGCCGTCGAGCCGTTTGGCTTCGATGAGAATGGCGCGCTTGCCATTGAGCCGACTGATTTTGCGTTGTTCATCGAAGCTGTCTTTGACGGTGGCGACGTCACGCAGTCTGATTTCGGCGCCCTCGCCACGGCTGATGATGATGTTTTCGAATTGTTCACGTTCCAGCGCCTGGTTGGTTGAGCGCAGCAGGACGCGGGCGGCATCGGAGCTGATGGTGCCGGCTGAGAGGTCGACCGAGTTTTGTTGGATGGCGCGGGAGACGCTGTCGATTGTGAGGCCGTAGTCCTTGAGGGTTTTCCGGTTGATTTCGATGGCGATTTCGCTGTCGCGCGTGCCGATGATGTCGCATTTGGAAATTCCGGGCAGTGACGTCAGGTCGTCGCGGACTTGCCGGGCGGCGGCCTGCAGGTCTTTTTCGGACATATTGCCGGAAACGACCACGGAGATCACCTCCATCCAGTCGGCGGTATCCGGGATTCTCACTCGCGGCGGTTCCATTTCCCGCGGGAAGGTGCTGATGCTGTCGATGCGGGATTCGATGTCTGCCCGCAGTTTGTCGATGTCGGCGCCGTCCTTGGTTTCGATGTAGAAGCGGGCGCTGCTTTTTCTGGCATCGGCGGTGATGGTTTTGATGTCGGGCAGGCCTTTGAGGGCATTTTCCACGGGCAGGACGATTTTTTGTTCGACCTCTTTGGGCGCGCCCCCCGGCAGCGGGATGGTGATCCAGATGGTGGACATGCGGAATGCCGGCGTGACTTCGGTGGGGATTTTGAACCAAAGCGTGTAAGCCCCGCCCAGCAAAATGGCCACCATCAGGAAGTTGGCGGCGTAATCGTTGCGTGCGAACCAGCGGAGCATGGGATCAGAGAGGGGAACAGGAGGCTTCGGAGGCGGGGCGGGAGTTTAGCGTGAGTGGCCGTGGCCTCCGCCTTTGCGACCGATGCGGCGGGAGTCACCGGGTTTGGCCTGGTGGTTTGGATCGGCTTCGTCCTCTTCCTCGGGGATGATTTCCACGGGGGCTCCTTCGGGGGCGTAGGGGAGGCGGGTGGTGCACAGCAGGTCGCCGGGTTCGATGCCGTCGCGGGTGATCATGGTCGTGGGGTTGGACCAGATGGGTGTGAATGAGACGCGTTTGAGCATGCCCTCGCGGATGACCAGGATTTCATTGAGTTCGCTGAGGTGTTTTCTTGGGATGGTGTAAACCTGCTTGAGTGTTTTCGCGGGGATGGTGGCACGCACCGGCTGGCCGATAAAGAGCGCGGGCTGGTCGGATTTCAGGCCAAAGGGGTCGTCGATGCGGGCGATGACAAAGAGCTGGCGTGAGTCGGCGTCGAGTTCACCTTCGGCCCGGAGGATGGTGCCGACCCATTGGGTGGTTCCCTCATCGCCTGCTGCGGCGAGGATGGAGGTGAAAGTGACCTTGTTTTTCTCGGTGGGGGTTCCGGGTTTGTTGGGTGGGGTGTAGTAGGCGAGGTCGCGTACCGTCAGTGGCAGCCTGACCTCGGCAAAATCGGTGGAGAATATTTCACCGAGCGATGTGCTGGCGCCGACCTGCTGGCCGAGGCCAACGTTACGTTTTCTGACCCGGCCGTCGTAGGGCGCGCGGACCTTGGTGCGGGCGAGGTTGCGCTGGGCCCGTTCCAGGGATGACTGGGCGGAGCGGACATTGGCCTCGGCTTCCCGGAGTTGGGGTTTGCGCAGGACGAGGTCACTGGGGTCTTCGTCGAAGCCGGCGTCCTTCCAGTTGAGCAATGCTTGTTTCGCCCGTGCTTGCTCCTGGGCGAAGGACGCTTCGGCGCGTGCCAGCTGGGCTTTGGCGGACTCGACCTCGGTCAGGTAGTCGGCGGTTTCGAGCTGCAGCAAAACATCGCCTTGGTTGAAGTAGGCACCGTCTTCGAACTTTTCGGAGTAATGGACGACGCGTCCGCTGACCTGGGGCGTGAGCGAGGTTGCGTTGTGGGTGCGGATCTCACCCTGGCTCTGGAGTTGGATGATGTGATCCTTCCGGACCAGTGCCGCGACGCGGGTGCGGATCATGGGTGGGCCGGGTTTGCGCCGGGCTGCGGATGAAGGTCCCTTTTTCTTTTTGTCGACCTTGAAACCCATTTTTTCGAGTTTTTCGGGATCCTTCATGACATGGTACGCGCCGACGCCCAGGCCGAGGATGGCGAGGGCGATCAGGATATGGAGCAGGATACGCATGGATAACTGGAGTCGGGAGTCAGGAGTCGGGGAGTCGGGGAGTCGGGAGCAGAATTGATTGACGAGTGATGATTGTTGATTTTCGATTTTTGAAGTAGGCTTCCGCCTCTGCGCCAGCTCTTCACTTCAGCAATCAACAATCATAATTCATCAATCATCAATGATCCGACCATCGTCAGGAGTCAGGAGTCAGGAGTCAGGAGTCAGGAGTCAGGAGTCAGGTGTCAGGTGTCAGGTGTCGGGGTTAGAAACTGCCGCCGAGGGCGAGATGCAGGTTAATACGGTTCTGGATGCGTTGATTTTGCAGATCAATGAGGGAACTGCGTGCGTTGGACGCACGGCGTTGGGTTTCGAGCAAGTCAAGGATGTCAACGCCTTCGATTCCCTCGGCGTAATCGCGTTCGGCTTGCCTTTCAGCCAGAGCGGCCTGTTCGAGTTCTTTGCGCAGGTAGTGCTCTTGTTGTTTGAGCCATTTTTCCGAGGCCAGGGCGGATTCGACCTCGCGGAAGGCACTCAGAGCGGCGGTGGAAAAATCGTGGACCACGGCCTTGTTGCGCGCCACCGCCGCGCGGGCGTCTTCGCGTCGGGCCCCACCTTCGAAAAGGGACTGGCTCAGGGATGAGGCGATGGATGAGGCGAGAAAGCCGGGGTCGAGCAGATTGGCGAGGTCGGATGACCGCGTGCCGGTGCTTCCCGTGAGCCGGAGGGACGGCAGCAGGTTTTTCTGGCTGGCATGGGCGCGATGGAACGAGGCCTCGAGACGTTTCCGCGCGATCACCAGGTCGGGGCGGCGGTTGATCAGGTCGGCAGGTAGGCCGGAGGGGGCTGAGGGACGGATGTGAGGCAGTGACGTGGGGGCGGCGATGTTTGCGCTCGGGTAGCGGCCGAGGATGATTTCGAGGTTGCGTCTGGCATCGTCCCGTCTGCGCAGGCGGGACCGGACGATGCGTTCGGCGCCGTAGACGTTGTTGCGTGACAACTGGAGTTCGAGTGCACGGGCGGTGCCGGCCTTGTAGTTGCGGCTGATGATTTTTTCGACCTTGCGGTAGCTGGCGAGCGTGTTCTCGGCGAGTTTGACCTGGTTTTCCGCACTGATCAGGCTGTACCACAGGCTGGCGGCATTGGCGGCCAGGGACAGGCGGGTGCCTCGGAAGTCGGCCACAGTGGCATCGTAGTCGGCTTGCGATGCCGTGTGAAGGTGGCGGAGACGCCCCCAGAGGTCGATTTCCCAACTGGCACCGACGTTGATGTTATGGCTGGTCGAGTAGCTGCGCGCGCCGTCGGCGGCATCGCGGTTAGTGCGGCTGCGACTGGCTGATGTGGAGATGTCTGCGGAGGGGATACGGTTGGCGCGGGAGCGGACGACGCCGGCGCGTGCTGCCTTCAACCGCTCGGCAGTGGCGAGCAGGCCGGGGTTGTTCGCCATGGTCTCGCTGACGAGCTGGCGGAGCCGGGGGTCGTTGAAGTCCTTCACCCAGCCTGTGCTGATGCGTGTTGCCGCGTTGTCGGCGGAGGCTTTCCAGGCGCTTGGGACATCGATGCTTGTCTCGGTGGATGGTGCGCCGCCCGGTTGGCACGAGCTCAATGCGCCGATCAACCCGAGCACTCCCAGCAGAGCAGGGGACGGGCGTAATGGACTGATCCATGGGCGTGGAGGACTGATCATAGGGATGGCGTCGGGGGCGTTGTCTCAGTCATCACGGTCGCTGCCCCTGAAAGCGGGCGTCACACGGGGAACTGTGTATAAAAAATCCCCCGCTGCGGTGAGTGGGTGCAGGGGAGGATCTTTTTTCATGGGATTGTCTCATCAGTGAGCCATGGGTTTAGGGGATGCGGAGGTGCTTCGAGGTGTTCAAAATGAGTTTTCCGGTGGCCGGATCCGCCTGGGCTGTGGACGGGTCGCCGACGATGTCTCCGCTGCGGTAGCCAGTGACATCGATGATATTGTAGGGGCGGTACGGGCTGATGACCATGTTTGCCTTGCCATCCGGGGTGCGTTTCCCCATGGGGATCTTGTCGTATCCTTCGATCTTGGGAGCGGGGACTTCTGCCGATGATCCACCCGCCTGTGAGCCATTGGGCGAGGGGGCGCAGGAGGCGAAAGCGGCGGCGGCAATGGTCAGGAGGATGATGTGTCGGGTTTTCATGGATTGCGTTGGTCAGTTAGGTGGTGGGTCAGTAAGTCCGTTAGCGGATCGTCATCGGGGGTATGGCTCGTTCGCGGGCCGTGTTTGGTGACGGGTTGTTCGGGCTGATTATACGGGATTGGGACCTTGTGGCGATCAAGAAATGATTTTCGCTCACGACGGGTCAACGGGAGAGTAGGGTGGCGAGCAGGATGGCCGTTTTTTTCGCCTTGGAGAGGGAGTAGCGCCGGGTGAAGACATGGAAGTTGTCAGCGCGCATTTTTTCCAACAGTCCATGATAGATTTTGCGCATCGCTTCGGCAGCTTTCAGTGCCCGGGCGTCCTCCGGTTGGAGGTGGTCGATCGCTTCCTGATAGAGCGCTTCGGCGCGGTCGGCCTGCCAGGCCATCATCGCGGTGAACCGTGCGTCGTGGACACGCTCGGTCAGATCGTGTTCGCTGTACTGGAAGCGCGCCAAATCATCGAGCGGGAGGTAGATCCGGCCGCCATTCCTGAGGTCTTCATCGACGTCCCGGAGGATGTTGGTCAGCTGGAGCGCGTGGCCGAGGGCGACCGCATACTTTTCCGAGTCCGGGTGGACACATCCGAAAATGCGGGTGGAGATCATGCCTACGCAGCTGGCGACGCGGTAGGTGTAGTTTTTCAAATCCTCCCAGGTCTTGAAACGCTGGGGTTGAAGGTCGGATTCACAACCGGCGATGAGATCGAGGAACGGCTGCCTGGAAATGGAGTACCGGTCGATCAGTCCGACGACCTCGGTCTGGAGTTCATCCGGCTGGTCGAATCCGTGCTCGATCCCGTTGCGCCACCCGGCCAGCCCTTGTTGCCGGCTTTCCAGGGGCAAGTCGAGATCGTCGGCGAGGTCGTCAATGACGCGGCAGAACGCGTAAAAGGTGACCATGTCCCGCTTGCGCTCCCTCGGGAGGCAGGAGAGGGCGAATGCCAGGTTCGACTTCGCTTTGCGGGTGATTTCTTGGGAGGATGACATGGTGGGCTGGCACTGAAAACCAGGGGAGGCGCCCCTCTACTTGATGACACCCCAGTGGCCACAGCTAAAGGGCCAGAGCGTGAAGGCGGCGGGGCCGATGACGTTGAACTCCTTGACCGTGCCCCAGAAACGGGAGTCGGAGGAGTTGAAGCTGTTGTCGCCGAGTGCGATATACTCGTTCATTCCCGGGATGTCCGATTCCCTCGCCTTGAAGATCTGGCCGCCCGACAGCCGGTAGGTCGGTTCGTAGCCATGGTAGCCGTTTTCCAGGCTCATCACGCGCACGAATCCGGGCTCCTCCGCCTTGTCGCCATTGATGTAGAGGTCAAGCTCCTGGACCTGAAGCTCGTCCCCCGGTAAGCCTGCAAGCCGTTTGATGTAGTGAGAGCCGGCAGTGCTGCCATTTCTAGTCGCCTCGCTGTGGATTTTTTTGATTTCACGGGTGTCAAAAACAAAGACTTCACCACGGGCCGGACGACGGAAGTGGTAGGACATCTTGTCAACCAGGATGAGGTCGCCGCTATCGACATAGCCCCGGGCAATGACGGTTCCCGCAGGCAACGCGGGTTTGGTGATGGCTGTTTGCCTCTTGCGCGACCCTTCAAAGGCCATGTCGCCTTGCGAGGTGCTTTGCACCTCGATGCGATACTGCTGCTGTTCCTCGATACTCATATCCCGGGTCGGATAGCCGCAGACCCGGCCAAAGCCCATACCCTTGCGGTTCATCAGGGCGGCTTTCGGACCGGGAAACGTCACCTTGCTGCCATCGGAGAAATAGATCGAGGTGCGGGTGAAAAAGTGGAGAAACTGCGATTCCATGATCGGGTTTTCCCGGCGCAGCCGTTTGTCCTCCTTGAGCACCAGATCCACATAACTCCGGCCGTGACTGACATGCTGCAACTGGCGTACGACAAAGGACGGAAACTCATCAGCCGATTCCACCGAGGTGGCAACGATGCCATTGAGCGTCGGTTGCATCGACCCGGTGGGGATGCGGAATGGCTGCACCACATAGGCACGCAGGCCGAGGGCGATGACAATCGCAACGAAGATCACCTCCAGGTTTTCCTCCACCCAACCCTGACTATGCTGGCGCGGCAGGGCCCCTTCACAGGTGGCCTGGAGTTGCTTGGATGCTTCCGCACACAGCTCCTTGTCCCCCGCCTTTCTTGCCTTGCGAAGATCACCGCGACGGGACTCAATTTCCGCAATCTGCCGGTCGTCGAGCAGGTCGCGCTTGTAGTTCAGAAACTTCTTGGCCGCCTTATCGAGAAGCTGGGCTTCTTTTTTCCACTTGGGTGCAAACATGTCGGCACGAGTAGTGGTTAGCCGGCGCTATCCATCAAGGCAAAAAAATAAGATTCCCTCCGGATTATTCTTGCTAATGAGAATCATTATCAATAAGAAGGTCACGCAAGCGCGACTGCGCACCACGGCGTGGCGGCATTGCCCTTTGAACAACCAACTGAATCTGGATGAAAACTGGGAA
>JARFRT010000336.1 GCA_029287105.1 Akkermansiaceae bacterium
GCCTCATGCACAACCAACTGCATTGCGCCCGTCATCAAGGTGATCCATGAAAAGCTCGGGATCGTTCACGGCATGATCACCACCATGCATGATGTCACCAACACTCAGGTGATCGTGGATGCGCCGCATAAGGACCTCCGCCGTGCCCGCTCCTGCCTGAACTCGCTGATCCCGACCTCAACCGGCTCGGCCACCGCCATCACCATGATTTACCCCGAGCTCAAAGGGAAACTCGACGGGGTTGCCGTGCGCGTCCCCTTGCTCAACGCCTCGTTAACCGACTGCGTGTTCGAGCTGCCCAACCCGACCACCGTCGATGAGGTCAACGCCCTGCTTAAAGAAGCGTCCGAGGGGGCACTCAAGGGCATACTGGGCTATGAGGAAAGGCCGCTGGTCTCGGCCGACTACACCAACGACCCGCGCTCGGGAATTGTGGATTCCCTGTCCACCATGGTCACCGATGGCACCCAGCTTAAGCTGCTGGTCTGGTATGATAACGAATGGGGATACGCCAGCCGGATGATGGAGCTGGCGGCGAAGGTTGCCCAGTCGATATGACAGCGGAAGAAGACGAAACGCGCGAAAATCCAAGCACGATGATACAATTTGAAACCACGGAAGACACTGAGTAACCAACCCGGGTCTTCCTTTCGTCCATTTCGCATTTTTTCGCGGTCAATCAAATGAATATCAAAAGCTACGCCGTTGTCACTGCGTCCTACTGGGGGTTCACCCTGACGGACGGGGCGCTGAGGATGTTGGTGCTGCTGCACTTTCATGCGCTCGGGTATTCCCCGGTCAGCCTTGCCTTCCTCTTTCTTCTTTATGAATTTTGCGGGGTCCTGACAAACCTGTTAGGCGGCTGGGTCGGCTCACGGGTCGGGTTGAAATCCACGCTCTTCAGCGGGCTTGCCCTGCAGGTGTTGGCGTTGGTCATGCTCTCGCTGGTCAACCCCGCATGGGCGGCGACGCTTTCAGTAAGCTATGTGATGGCGTCACAAGCGCTCTCCGGCATTGCCAAGGACCTGACCAAGATGAGCTCGAAAAGTGCGGTGAAACTCCTGGTTTCCGAGGACGATGGGGCCTTGTTCAAATGGGTCGCCATCCTGACGGGATCCAAAAACGCGCTCAAGGGTGTTGGATTTTTGTTAGGAGGTGTGCTTCTCACCTGGTTGGGCTTTGTCCAGTCGCTCTGGCTGATGGCGGCGGCATTGGCCATCGTGCTCATCGCCGCCCTGGTTTTCCTCGGTCAGGACATGGGCAAGAGCGCACGTAAGGTGAAGTTCACCCAGCTCTTTTCCAAAAGCCGCGAAATCAACTGGCTCTCCGCCGCCCGGCTCTTCCTGTTTGCCTCACGGGATGTTTGGTTTGTGGTGGCACTGCCCGTATTCCTCAAATCGAACCTCGACTGGAGCTTTAATCAGGTGGGGTCGTTCATGGCCGCCTGGGTAATCGGTTACGGCCTGGTGCAGGCGAGTGCGCCGAGGTTTGTCCGGTCACACCATCCGCGTAGCTCGGCACTGCGCTGGGTCGGACTCCTTACCCTGACCACCGCGGCGCTCGCGGCCGTGCTGCAGTTTGACTTCCACCCCGTCGCCTCGCTGCTGACGGGCCTCGCCGTCTTTGGCGTCATTTTTGCCGTCAACTCAGCCGTGCATTCCTACCTGATCCTCTCATTCACCAGCAACGATCAAGTCGCGCTCAACGTCGGCTTCTACTACATGGCCAATGCGTGGGGCCGGCTCGTCGGCACACTGCTCTCCGGGGTGATGTTCCTTGTTGGAGGGCTACCCGCCTGCCTCTGGACCAGCGCGGCCCTGTTACTCGCCGCCTGCCTGTTCACCCTTCCACTAAGGCCAAAAGCTGGATCTGATTGCTAGAAATTTGCTTTTTTTGGGTGAGTTGGTCGAGAGCATCGTGCAAGGGAGGAGATAGGGCGTTGCGGGGGAAAAGAGAGGGTAGTGAATTGGAAATTCTAAATGATGTTAGCCTCATAGGCGGCGTCTTCCCAAGGCATGAGTTGTGCTCCTGCCATGGAAGGCACACCCAACCATCCGAGCAGCGCCGGCATGGACGCAAGGATGTCCGCCAGGATATTTCCGAATGCCACGGTGTTCTACTTCTTTGGTTTAAAAGGGTTCAATCTGCCGGCGGCCTCGAAAAACGACGTCCATTCGTCCCGTCACGGCGTCAGCAGGTTCACCATATTCTCGCCCATCTTCTTTCCGATGAGGAAATAGCTCTCCGCGCTGTGGTTCCAGTGTTACCATGGAGCGCTGCATGAGTTTTGAAGCAAAATTTGTTTGGAGGACAACGACAGCGCGTTGCCCTCCAAAAGTTTGAATAATTTCCTTACGGCGTTGTCAGCAGTTCCACCATATCATCGCCCAGGGCCTTACCGACGAGGAAATAGCTCTCGGCACTGTGATTCCAGTGGTAGGAAACGGTGCTGGGGGAAACATCCGCTTCGCGCCAGTAGTGACGCGTGTCATCCGAGAGAACGTTTGCCGGTTGGGTGACGCCCGACACCCAGAGCTGGGCCTTCTCGACCTTCGTGTAGTCCGGATACGGGTCAACTTGTGGGGGCTTGGTTCCGCCCACTCCCTGCATCCCGGTGGTGGCGATCACGACTGGCAGATTGGGTTTACCGAACTCCGACCGCATGTCGCTGATCAGGTCGGGAAGATTGTCCTTGTACTCGGTAGCGAAGGGCTCTGACCCGTCGCTCACCCCTTGGTGCCAGCCGAAACCGACAATCTGATAGCCCCTACCCGACCATCCCGGGAAC
>JARFRT010000188.1 GCA_029287105.1 Akkermansiaceae bacterium
TAGGCTTCATCGAGGATGTCTTGCGCCCAGATGTGTTGCCTGGCAATGTGGGTGAGAATCCGGTGCGCCATGATCTGGACGGCGGGGATTTCGCTCCAGACCAGCTCACCGAGGTGATGCCATTGATCCGGCACTATCTGGCTGGGTTTGTTGAGCTGATCGATCACGTGCTCCGACAGCATGATGCAGCGATCAGGATCCGGGTCTGTTGTAACGGGTGGGATTTCGTAAATGTGCAGTGGCACCCCGGACGCGCCACTCAGTTCGCACTTTGACTTGGATCTGCGTGCAAGATCTTTGCCAAAGGCAGAAAGCGTCATCTGCCGTTGTTGGTGCGCTTCGTATCCCTTTGTCATGGGGGCATATTCTATCTGATTCGGTAGTTTGATCAACGTAAAAGCGGCAAGAGAATGAGGTGAATTTTGGAGTTTGGTATTTCGAGATGAGTGCTTAGGGTGCCCGGCATGAATGTGCACCATCTTGAGTTGTTTTACTACGTAGCCAAGTACGAAGGGATCACGGCGGCTGTTAGAAAAATGCCTTATGGAATTCAGCAGCCGGCAGTGAGCGGACAGCTTCTGCAGCTGGAGAAATACCTCGGAGTGAAGCTCTTTAACCGGAGACCATTCAGTCTGACAACGGCTGGCGATGAACTCTATGATCATGTTTACCCATTCTTTTCTCGTCTGGGAGATGTGGAAGAACGATTGAAAGGCGAGGAAAGCCGGCACTTGCGGATTGCGGCATCGGCGTCGGTGCTGCGGCACCATTTACCTGAACTTCTGGCGGACCTTCGCGACCAGATTCCAGGACTCCGGCTCACCCTGCGTGATGCCGAGGCCTCGGATATTCATGACATACTTGTCCGGCAACAGTCGGATCTCGCGGTGGGCGTGATTCATTCACGTTTGGGCGACGGTCTCAAGTCGGTGCAACTGATGCGCCTGCCGCTGGCATTGTTGCTGCCGGCCCAGCACAAGGCGGAAAAACTCGAGGACCTGCTGGAGCAGGATACGGGTGAACTGCGGGCGAGTATCCCCTTGGTCGGGCTGCCGGCCAACGAAGAGGCAATGCAGCTCTTCCAGAAGGGAGTCGATGCCTGCGGCTTGACTTGGCCGGTGGCCGTGGAGGTGGATTCCCTGGATGGGGTCAAGCAGTTCGTCCGTTGTGGCTTTGGCGCGGGTATCACCGTGCGTATTCCCGGGACGGAGCTTCCCAAGGAGTTCAAGGCGATCGATCTCGATGATTTCCCCGCCCTGGAAATAGGGATTGTCTATCAAGGCAAACTCAAGCCCGTCGCGAAGCTGTTTATGGATGCCGCCAAGGCGCGGGCGAAACGGCTCGTTTCGGGTGCTGCAGCCAGCAAAGGGGCATAGGACGCCATTTTTCGGAGTTGGTGGCTGCGGGGCCGACTAGAGGAAGTCGACAATCACGTCGTCAAGGGCATCGATGAGTTCCTGCATCGTTTCCACCGTTTCGTTGCCCATGTTGGAAATGCGGAAGGTGGTCCCTTTGATTTTGCCGTATCCGCCATTGATCAGGAAGTTATGTTTCTGTCTCAGGGCCTTGATGAAGCCCGGGACATCGATGTTTTTGTTGTTGGCGATGGTGGTCAGCGTCTTCGACCGGAATCCCTCGGGGGCGAAGTGTTCGAACCCGTGTTTTTCCATCCATGCATGCACCATGCCGTTGAGCTGGGCGTGGCGGGCATAGCGCGCGTCCAGCCCTTCTTCCATGATGGAGTCGACCTTCTGCTTCAGCGCATAGAGCAGGGAAACCGCAGGGGTTGACGGGGTGTTGTTCTTGACCGCATTTTTTTCAAACTCAATGAAATCAAAGTAGTAACCCCGCCCGGAGGTGCCGGCAGCCCGCTCCAGGGCAGCCTCGGAAACAGCGAAAACCGACAGCCCGGGCGGAAGCGCAAATGCCTTCTGAACACCCGCCAAAACAACGTCGATGCCGAGTCGGTCCATCTCGATCGGCACCGCCGAAAGTGAGGAGACGGTGTCGACCACCAGCAGGACGTCGGGAAATTCCTTAACCACGGCCGCAATTCCCGCCAGATCGTTCATGACGCCGGTCGAGGTCTCATTGTGCACGAGCGTCACGGTGTCGAACCCGCCTTCGGCAAGCTTGGCACGCACGGCCTCCGGGTCGATCGGTTGTCCCCACTCGACCTGGATTTTCTCCGCATCCTTGTCGCAGCTCTGGGCAACTCCGTACCACTTGTCGGAAAAGGCGCCGCAGCAGAGGTTGAGCACCTTCTTCTGCACCAGGTTGCGGATCGCCCCCTCCATCACGCCCCAGGCGGAGGAGGTCGAGAGGTAGACGGGGCGCTCGGTGCCGAAAATTTGCTTCAAGCCCGGCTGGATGCTGGCGTAAAGGGCCTCGAAGTCTCCGCCACGGTGGCCCATCATCGGCTGGCACATGGCTTCGTAAGTTTCCGGGGCAATATCCACCGGACCGGGAATAAAAAGTTTGGGTAGCTGGACGTTTGACATTGCGGGCGATTATCCCCAGTCCTCCGGTCTTGTCAAAGCCGTAGATTGTCAGAGAAAACTCTTTTTCGGGGATGATTTGACTTCGTTAGACAGTGATGGTAGAAATTCGACCACTAGCGTGGTGTCCTTTGTTCGGTGAGTATCCGGTCTGTGCAAAGCTTTTAGTGTAGCGAGTTATCATGAAATCTTATCTTAATCTGTTGTTTCGAGTCGCCCTCGCCGGCGTTGCCGCCATCACATTTACATCGTGCGAAGACAAAGCGCTCGTTCAGAAAAACGAGCAACTGCGTCAGCGAGTCAGTGAGCTCGAGCAGGAGGTCGGTCTTTTGGAAATTAATGCCGGTGAAAATCCAGGTGACCAAACTCAGGCAATCAAACAGGCCAATGATGATCTTGGTCGTGCATTAGCCGAACTTGAAAAACTTGATGGCGAGAAGGAGAAACTCGAAGCATCGCATGTAAAACTGGAAAAGGACTTTCGGGATTATCAGAAAAAATACCAACTCAAATAGGGTCTTGGACGGAACACAAACCACATTGATACCAGAATGCTTGTTGATTTACTGACTAGTTCGAAGGGCCCAGGCGTCATCGGGACCGTCCTGGCCCTCATCGTCCTTGTGGGGTTCGGTAGTCTGACGATCCTGGTGACGACCGATACCGAAGGCCAGGGACCGGGGGCTCAAATTCAAGCGAGGCAGAGGAAAATTGCGGCCTTGGAGCGAGGGAGAAAACGTTGGAAGGCGGCCGTGGTGGAATACAAAACGAACCGTAGTCAGGTCAGTGAGCTCGACGGGCTGAACGCCAAGATAAAACGCCGCAAAGCCGCGATCGAACAAGGGGAAATAGAGGTTGAGGGGCTCCATGCCACAACCGCCGAACTCGTTCAGAAGTTTGAAGACTACAAGAAGAAATACCGCATTTCCGAGCGGGCCAGTGCCATCGGCGAGGAACTCGGCACACTCACGACCAAGTCGGGCAAGGTTTACGAACGGGTGAAAATTAAGGAGGTCTCGGCTCTGGAATTGCGATTTAGCCATAAGAACGGAAACACAGGTGTCAGCTTCAACGAGCTTCCTGACGCATTGCAGGATCGCTTCCAGTTTTCAGCAGCTGACGCCAAGGTGATGGCTGCCGTGATTGAAAAAAACGTGAGAAAATCAGTGGCTGGCGGGGAGCGCTATCGGGTATCGAAGGACATTCTCCACCTGAAGAACGAAATCCGGCAGAATAGCGAGTATATCAACCAATGGTCTGCCGATATACGAAGGAAAGAATCTGAGATGAAGTCCAATCAGGCGGGGGCGGAGATCGCCGACGCCAGAGCCAGACAATATCGCAGTCTTCCAAACCGGGGATTGAATTGGGAC
>JARFRT010000189.1 GCA_029287105.1 Akkermansiaceae bacterium
GGTACGGGCCTCCGCAGCAGGAGCTCCGAAAAACGAACCGAACGTGACGACCATTAGGAATAATCTACAGAACTTCATGCCTTGAACATGCGTGTTTTCCCGTGACAGGTAAAGCTGAGTATTACCCAGGGCAAGCGGATGGCCGGTGTTGCCAGGGTATTCGTTTCAATGGGGGCGTTTGATGTTAGTCGTTGGGGGTGACCGGGGACATGGGGGGGACGCTGCGCGGGTTGGTTGGGGGTGTGGGCACCTCCGTCATTCCTCCCTCCCGGGACAAGGGGATTGAATTTCGCTCGCGGTGAGCCCGTGTCCACGGCCCGTCGGGCCTTGCAACCACGGCGACTGGGCTGATAAATACCCGGGATCATTTTATTTTCTTAGCAAATGGCATCAGGATTGCTTAGTTATACTTATCAAGATTGCCGAAAGAACCCTGTGCCAACCAATGAGACCATGTTAAGCCCGCCGACATGGATCAGTTCATTGATTGAGGAAGAATCATTGCCCGCCTCATTTGCGACGATGGCGATGGATTTCTACCTCCCCCTTGCGGAAAAAATAGCCGTATGGTCAGTCGCCCATGACGGCCCGCTTGTGGTCGGGGTCAACGGCGCACAAGGCACCGGAAAATCAACCTTATCCAAGGTCCTGGCCTTGGCCCTTGGTCAGGGACATCAACGCCGCTGTGCCGTGCTCTCCATCGATGATATTTATCTCACCAAGGCGGAACGCAGGCAGCTTGCGGACGGGATCCATCCGCTCTTGGCAACGCGCGGAGTGCCGGGCACCCACGATGTTTCGATGGGCTGCAACCTGATCAACCGATTTAAAAACCAACAACCGGTCACATTGCCGGTATTCGACAAATCCGTTGATGATCGCGCCCCGGAGGGCCAATGGGTCTCCCATCTGGAACCCGTTGACATCGTCCTTTTTGAAGGTTGGTGTGTCGGTGCCACCGCTCAAGTCGAGAACGACCTCGTCCAACCCGTCAATCATCTCGAGAAAAACGAGGACGCCGGTGCTTGCTGGAGGAAATACGCCAACGATCAATTGAATGGCCCCTACGCGGAACTATTCGCACACATCGACCGGTTGGTGATGCTCAAGGCTCCCGGCTTTGACTGTGTCCACCAATGGCGGAGCACCCAGGAGGAGAAGCTGCGGCTCAAGAGTGACTCGGCCCACACTAACAACGCATTGATGGATGAACAACAGATTGAGCGGTTCATCATGCACTACGAGCGCATCACCCGCTGGATGCTCGCGGAAATGCCGGGGCGGGCCGACTGCGTGCTTGAGCTGAACCCCGGTCATCAAGTCACAAAATCCACCTACACCACGACCTGACATCGAATGAAAAAACTTCTCATTGTGACTGATCTCGATGCCACTTTCATCGATGACGACTACCAGTATGCCGACGCGGTCGAAGCATTGTTGGTGCTTTCGGCTCACGGCTTTCCCCTTGTTTTCAATTCGAGTAAAACATTTTCCGAGCTCAAGGCACTAGCAGACCAACTGAAACTGCACACGCCCGTCATCGCCGAAAACGGGGGGATTATTGCGGTGCCTGATTCATTCTCACTGCCCGAAGCCTGTATCGATTCCGAACATTACAGGTGGGAACGCCGGGACAATTACCAAACCCTGATCACCGGCCTGTCCCGTGAGCATATCCTTCAGCACGCCCACGCGGCCCGAACCAAACTGGGTTATCGCTTTTCCGGATTCGACGACTGGTCAGCCGAGGAGGTCGCGACACGGACCGGCCTGAGCCAGGCGGAGGCAAGTATGGCCAAACAACGCTACGTGTCCGAACCCATCATTTGGCAGGACACCGAGCAGCGCTGGAACGATTTTCATGCCGCCATGCAATCACAGGGGATCCGGGCCCTGCGAGGGGGGCGGTTCATTCACCTGATGGGACAGGCTGACAAGGCGGACGGCCTGCAGGCGGTGCGAGAGCTCTATTCCCAAAAAGAGCCGGAGACACAATGGATCACGGTTGCCCTGGGTGACAGCCCCAACGACCAGTCGATGCTCGAGGCCGCGGATATCCCGGTCGTCATCCCGCACGCCGAGGGACCGCGACTGCAGATCGGCACCGGCAACGTCATTTACGCCAAATATCCGGCCTCCAAGGGCTGGAACGATGCCATTCTTGGCATCCTTTCCTCTTTTTAACAACTGATTCAACACAACATACCATGGGAGACTTTCACCAATTTGGCGTCGTTACGACGCTGCATCAACTCAACCAGAGGCCGCTCGAAATGCTCGAGGACGAGCTGCTCGAATTTCGCAAAAAGAAGCCGATGGCCTTGGTCTTGCCGTCCCTTTATTCCGAGCTTGAGGGGCCTGCGCTGAACTCGATCGTGGATGAAATCGCCAACGTCCCGTACCTCGATCAAATCGTCGTCGGGCTGGACCGGGCCAACGAAGCGGAATTCCGCTACGCCCTGCAATTTTTCGACCGCCTGCCACAGCAACCGGATGTCCTGTGGAACGATGGCCCCCGACTGAAAAAAATCGACCGCTTGCTGCAAGAAAAAGGGCTCGCGCCCGTGGAAGCGGGGAAAGGCCGGAACGTCTGGTACATGTTTGGCTACATCCTGGCGTCGGGCAAAGCCCAAACCGTCGCTCTGCACGACTGCGATATCACGACCTATGATCGTCAAATGCTCGCGCGCCTCATCTACCCGGTGGCCAACCCGACCCTGAGCTATAAATTCTGCAAGGGATACTATGCACGGATCGCCAACAATTCAATGAACGGGCGTGCCTGTCGGCTCCTGGTCACACCGCTGCTCCGGGCGCTGAAAAAGGTTTGTGGACCCAACGATTACCTCGAGTTCCTCGACAGCTTCCGCTACCCGCTGGCCGGCGAGTTTTCACTGTCACGTGATGTGATCGAGGATATCCGCATTCCGTCGGATTGGGGGCTGGAAATGGGTACGCTCTCCGAGATGCACCGCAACTACGCCACCAACCAGATTTGCCAGGTCGATATCGCGGATACTTATGATCACAAACACCAGGACCTTTCGCTCAGCGACAAAACCAAGGGCTTGTCGAAAATGAGTTGTGACATCGCCAAATCCCTCTACCGGAAAATGGCGACCCAAGGGGAGGTGTTCACCCAGGAACGTATCCGCACCATCAAAGCAACCTACTACCGGATCGCTCTGGATCTGGTGGACAGCTACCATAGCGATGCCGCCATCAACGGCCTGTCCTATGACATGCACACCGAGGGGTCAGCTATCGAGGTGTTTGCAGAGAACATCATGCAGGCGGGCCAGGAATTTCTTGACCCGGAAAAATCCATGGCCACTCCTTTCATGCCGAGCTGGAAACGCGTCATCTCTGCCGTGCCTAACATCATGGACATGCTGCTTGATGCTGTCGAGGGAGACAGGCGCGAATTTGGCAATCATGACGGTTACGATCTGGCACGGCATCCGAAGGTCATTCAACTGCGCCAACGTGTGGAGGAACGGGTACGCAATATCTATGGG
>JARFRT010000215.1 GCA_029287105.1 Akkermansiaceae bacterium
CCCCCCAGCTTACCCCCCACACCAATAGTGCCGTCAGCAAGGACAACAAGCTCGACCTCGTCCATACCGCCATCAGCACCGCCACCGAAAAAATCAGACTGAATACAAACACAATCAATGGCACCGCCCAAAAAATCGTCGCATTCCACGACCCCAGCCTCAGGCCCATCGCCAGAAATACAAAAAGGCAAAATACAAACACCTGAATCAGAACAAAAAGCAGACTGCCGAGATACTTGGTCACAAACAACGCGATCCGCCCGATCGGTTTTGAAACAGCCACGTCAATCGATCCATTTTGGAGAAAGTCGGGAAACACCGAGCAAACCGAAATCAACGCCAAGACGAGGGCAAACCAGCCCAACCAAAAAGGAACCAGCACATCGGCGAACAACAGCAGATAGAGATATTCCATCAACGGGTTCCGACTATTGAAGGTCTCGCTCTCCCACTCAAAAGCACCAAACAACACCGATGTCCCATCCGGGCCAAAACCAATCGACGCATAAATAAGCGCGATCAAGGTCGATAGCGCCAGCGACACCCAGAACATTTTCTTCGCCGACAACAAGCGGTAAGAATCCCAAAGCAGGGTTAGAATCTGCCTCATCCTTGCACCCCCTTTCCGGATTGCCCGGGGAGGCTGGGCGGCGCTGCAGCCCCCACACCCCCGCCTGCCACCGTCTCCATAAATAAATCCTCCAACGACTGCCTGACTTCGCGCATTTCCACGATGGTCACGCCGTCGGCACGCAAGGCATCCAAAATAGGCTGCATCGGCACAGGATCGCGCTGGTAGACACTCAGCTTATCCCCGGCGATCTCCACCCCCTCCACGGCCAGCCTGTTCCGCAGGTCGGCCGGCACGCCTCCCTGCGTGCGGATCTCGTAGCGCTGGCTCTTTTTCGTCAGTTCGCTGATGGTTCCCTGCCTGACGATCTCACCCTTGTCCATAATGGCCACACTATCACAAATCATCTCCAGCTCACCTAACAAGTGACTATTGATGAATACCGTCCTGCCATCATCACGCATTGTCTGGAGAACGTTGCGCATCTCAAGCCGCCCCTTCGGATCCACTCCATCGGTAGGCTCATCGAGAAACACAATGTCGGGATCATTGACCAGCGCCTGGGCAAGGCCGATGCGCTGCTTCATCCCCTTGGAGTAGGTTCCCATTTTGCGGTCACCCCAGTCCTGCATACCCACCATTTCCAACAATTCCGCGGCGCGCCTGCTGGCCGTCGCTCGCGACACCCCGGCAAGCCCCGCGACATAACGGATCACCTCCCCCCCTTTCAAGTACTCTGGAAAACGCGCGTGCTCTGGCAGGTATCCCACCCTGGCCAGCGTCGGCTTATGCCCTACGGGCTTACCCAGCATCATGCCCGTGCACTGGGTCGGTCGCACGATGCTCATCAGAATTTTGACCAGCGTGCTTTTCCCCGCCCCATTGGGCCCCAACAAACCAAAGATCCCCCCGCGGGGAACCTGCAGTGACACCCCGCGCAAGGCTTCCACACCACCGCGATAGCGCTTCCGCGTTTCCGCAATATCAATAACAACCTCAGACACAACGAAGATAAAACACCAACATCGCCAAACAGCAAGCGCCGATCACTTGCCGCGACGCACCGCCCCCCTCACCCGTTTCGCACTGAACGGCTCACCACAGTAAGGGCAGCGATACTCCCCCTTGAATACCACCGATGCCGCAATGCCCAGACGATAACTGACGCCAAGGGCCGGTTTGACCTTCTTGTGTTTCTGGCATTTCCGGTTCGACCACAACGGCGCCATACACAAGGAACAGCGCAAAGCCGATCCCTTGAGGAAAAAAAACCCGACCGACAGCAGCCAGAATGCCACCAGTCCCAGACTCACATAAAGCCCGATCTCATCGTGACGGATCACACTGTAGACAACGGCGCCCAACGCCACCAATCCAAGCAACCCGTTGAGCATAAAATGATAGGCCCCTCTCCTCAATAGACGCAATGCGTGCTTGGATCGCTGATGATGCATAGTCTGCGTGTTTTTTGTCTCAATCTCGGTTCAGCGCTTTATTCATCCACAGATTCGCGACTCTGCGCGTGAAACTAGCATTAAAACGTATCCACCTGAAGTTTTTGTTTGGTTACTTTGAACTTTCCATCCCAGCGACCCTTCCGGCTTCCCTCTGTCGGAATCCCCCCAGTCAGTTGGAGTTTTTATAAAATAAAACGGCGGGTCGTCGGTTTTTTTATATTTTAACAATTTGTTACATTATACTTGATCATATATTCAATAATATTTAATTATCTCGATTGTAACCCTTGCATTACAACATGAAACCCGTTCTCACCGCACTCCTCTGCGCCACCTCCCCCTTGATGGCACTGAATATCGAACTCGACTTTTCCCACGATGAGGCGGCGGATCAATTTTTCTCTTCCAACCCCGATGCCCAGTCGGCCGTACAAAAAGCCGCCCAGGACATCGGCAGCATGCTCACCAACAGCATGTCCGCCATCACCCAGGATACCTACAGCGGCACCAATGGCAGCACCACCGCCAGCTTCGACTGGGCATGGAGCTACATCAACCCCGTGACCGGAACCCAGGAAATCATCGATAACCCGGGTATCGCAGAGGACAAAATCGTCATCTACGCCGGCACCCGCAACCTTTCCGGAAGCACTCTCGGCCAGGGCGGCGCAGGGGGTGCCCGCCTCCTGATCTCTGGCTCAGGCTACCCGTCCGAGTGGGTTGGCGCCGTCGATACCGCCCAAACAGCTTCCAATACCGCCATGAGCCGGGGCAGCGGCCCCACCCTGAGCAGCATCTCAGGCTCCGCCAATTTCGGCGGCTATGTCGCGAATTACGAACTCGACTACGGCATCGCCGTCGGCAACCTCTGGTTCGATGCCGATACCGACAATAACGGCAAGCGCGACTCAAACACCACCTTGGGCAACTACTGGCACTACGACACCGAAACCCCGGTCGCCACCGGAAAAACCGACCTCTACTCCGTGGCACTGCACGAAATCCTCCACGTCATCGGCCTCGGCACCTCGCAAACCTGGGACGAGCTCGCCAGCGGCAGCCAATGGCTCGGCAGTGAGGCCGCCGCAATCGCAGGCAGTTCCAGCATCATCGACAGCAGCGGCTCCCATGTCCAAAGCGGACTGATGAGCGCGCGCGTCCGTGACGGGATGCCCCAGGAATCCGTCATCTCGCCCACGATCACCCCCGGTGTCCGCAAGGAACTCACCGAACTCGATCTGGCCTTCCTCACCGACGTCGGCTACAGCGTCGCCAATCCCGTCCCCGAGCCCTCGTCGGCAGCTTTTCTCCTGGCCCCCGCCTTGGCGGTTCTTGGCATGAGGCGGAGACAGCCCTCCGACTGACGCTTTCAGGCATCTCCATGTTGAACCCGTCCCCCTTCAGGCGGTCGGCTAAGACGCTGTCATTGCAAGCCCCGCACCCGGGAATCCATCGCCATTTTTTGCCAACGAAGATGCTTGAGGGAAATGATATGCAAAGTCTTCCCCGTGCCCATCCCTTCGAGTGTTCGATATCCCAGCTCCAGTGTAACCGGATGCCGACCGGACCTGGGCAAATTTTCAAGCACCGCGTATCCGGGCGCGTCGGTCTTCATGATGGCAAGTTCCGAAAAAAGCCCCCCGTCGTCCTCGATCAGGAAGCAGTGATGGTCACGATGGGAAATTCCCACCGGCCAAACCCCCACATACTGGCGTAAATAACCCCGCATCATGACCGGACCTGCGGGGCGACTTACGATGAATTGTTCCCATGGGATTTCGCAAAACGCCTTCATGGCTGACCAATGGATGAGATAATCATCCCCATACCTTTGGAACGAGACCAGCCCCTGCGTTTTTTTCACATCCCGGTAAACAACAAACCAAACCTCACCTTGGGCAGAGGTCACCGGCTCCATCCTTTCGATTTTCCATAGAGGGACTTCCGCCAAACCGCGCACTCCGTAGTAGACATCCAGCTGTGACTTCACCTCATCCGGCAGATACACGTACTTCAGCCTTTCCTCGTTAGAGTCCGCCCTGAGAAACGCGCGGAGATTCGCCTCGATCATGTTTTTTGCCACATCTTCGCTGATGCTCGCGGGCGCCTTTTCAATCGGCCCGCGCACCACCCCGTCCGGCGCCGACTCATGCACCACAAACCAATAAAAGCCAACCACCCCGGAAATCAGGAGACAAGTAAGCATCACCAGTGCCCCCAGCAGGAGAGAGCGCTTCCAGAGGGGTCGCGCCCGCATCGCCCTCCCGTCATTTTCCCCAAACCCGTCCTCAATGTCTTTTTTCTCCTGGGTCTTGGCCGAGTCCTTGCCTTGTCGGCGTGTGACCAGATCAAAGGCATCCTGCGGGTTGAGTTTTTTGGGATCCATAATGATGACGGCTAGCTTCCCACCCGGCTTTTCAATTCCCCCTTGGCAAACTTACTTGTCAGGAGTTCCCCCTCCTTAACCCCCGAGGCATCGGTGATAATACGCCCCGCCTCATCCATGGTGATGGAAAAACCCCGGGCGAAGGTCGATTCCGGTCCCAGTGTGCGCACTAGGGACGTCAACGCCTGCAAGCGGTCGGCCGACTGCTGCAGTGCGTTTTTCCCGGCACGTTCGAGTAAAACCCGGACATGGTCGAGTCGTTCCGCGCGGCGCTGCATCACCCGTTGCGGGTGGTGGGCGGCGTGGAGCATACCCATTTCCCTGAGCTTGGTCTGCAAGTCATCGAGCTGGCTGTCACTGGCGATTTTAAGATCCTGGCGGAGTCGGTCCAGGTTTTGGATCGGTTCACGCAATGCCCGCTCGGCCCCGTCCGCACCACGCGGCATGAGCGCACGCCGCGCCGAAGTCAGAATAGCGGTGTCGTGCTTGAGTCGGTTTTCCATCGCCCGCTGAAGCGCATCAGCCGAGCGGGAAACGCGGGTGCGCAGTTCCCCGGCATCCGGCACCACCAATTCCGCGGCGGCACTGGGCGTCGGTGCCCGCATATCCGCGACAAAGTCGGCAATGGTAAAATCAATTTCGTGCCCGACCGCGGAGACCAGCGGGATCGGGCAGGCATGGATCGCGCGCGCGACCAGTTCCTCGTTAAAATTCCATAGGTCCTCCAATGACCCGCCACCCCGGCCGATGATCATGACATCCACCCGCGGCAGGTCGTATTTTTCCGGCTCGCCCAGTTGCTCGATGGCGCGGGCGATACTGACTTCCGCCCCCTTGCCCTGCACCGTCACAGGATAGAGGACCGGCTGCACCCAGGGGGCGCGGCGGGTCAGAATATTGAGCATATCCTGCAGCGCGGCCCCGGTGGGGGAAGTGACCAGGCCGATGGTCCCGGGAAACCTGGGTAGCGGCTTTTTCAGGGACGGATCAAACAGCCCTTCCCGATCAAGCTTGCGCTTCAGCGCTTCAAATTTTGCCTGCAAATCGCCCAGGCCGGCATCCTCGACCTGCTTGACAATCAGTTGCACCTGGCCACGCGCCTCGTAGACAGAAACCTCCCCAAAAAGCCGTGCCTGCATGCCATCCTCCGGCTGCGCCTGCGCCCGGGCGGCCGTGCCGCGGAAAAGCACACAGGAAACCTGTGCGCCCGCATCCTTCAGGGTGAAATAACAATGACCGCTCGCCTGCCTGCGCAGATTGCTGATTTCGCCCTCCACCCAGATCTCGCCGATCTCGATTTCGAGCAGATTTTTCATCCGCCTGACCAGACGGGTTACGGTAAGAGCTTCGGGCACGCCCCCACATTCCACAGAGCAGCAGATTCTGGCAACCTGAAAGTCTTGACTCTTAGTTCTTTGTTCTTATATCTCCCCCCGCCATGGCCAACAAAGACCAGACCGATACCGCCCGTATGGAAAAAATCGTTTCCCTGTGCAAACGCAAGGGCTTCATCTTCCAATCCGCCGAACTTTATGGTGGCCTGAACGGCTGCTGGGACTACGGCCCACTCGGAGCCGAACTGAAACGCAACCTGAAGGACTACTGGTGGCGGAAAAATGTCCAGGAACGCGACGATATCGTCGGCATGGACGGATCCATCCTCACCCACCAGGCGGTGCTGACCGCCTCCGGTCACGTCGGCGGATTCTCCGACCCGATGGTCGACTGCAAGGTCTGTAAAAAACGCTACCGGGCCGACCAACTCGAGGAAGCCCCCCGCTGTGAGAAAAAAGCATCCCTGCCCAAGGGCGAGGACAAGCATTGCGAACTCACCGAACCCCGTGATTTCAACCTCATGTTCCAAACAAAAATGGGGGCATCCTCGGATGACAACGACCCCCATGCCGTTGCCTACCTCCGACCCGAGACGGCCCAGACGATTTTTGTACAGTATAAAAATGTTCTCGATTCCTCGCGCCAGAAGCTTCCCTTCGGTATCGCCCAGATCGGCAAGGCATTCCGGAACGAGATCAACCCGCGCAACTTCACCTTCCGCTCGCGTGAATTCGAGCAAATGGAAATCGAAATCTTCTGTCACCCGGATGACGGCATGCGCCTCACCGATGAGTGGTTAGAAAAGCGCCTATGCTTTTACGAGGAGATCGGCGTGCCGCGCAAGAAACTCCACATTCTCGATGTCCCCGACGGCGAACGTGCCCACTACTCGAAAAAAACCTACGACATCGAATACGAATTCCCCTTCGGCATCCAGGAGCTCGAAGGCGTGGCGTACCGGGGCGATTACGACCTTGGCAAACATCAGGAGCACTCAGGAAAACCCCTCGAATACTTCGACGAGCAAACCAAAGAAAGGTTTATCCCCCACGTGGTCGAACCCTCCGCTGGCTGCGACCGTACCATCCTTGCCCTCATCTGTGAGGCCTCCGATGAAGAAGACCTTACCACGGAAGGCGGCAAGCCTGACGTCCGCACCGTCATGCACTTCAAACCCTGCATCGCACCCATCAAGGTCGCGGTCCTGCCCCTGCTGAAAAACAAACCCGAACTCGTCGCCAAGGCGAAGGAGGTCAAAAACCTGCTTCAGCCGCACATGACCGTCTTCTACGACGAAGCCGCCGCCATCGGCCGCCGCTACCGCCGCCAGGATGAAGTGGGCACCCCCTTCTGTGTGGCCATCGACTTCGAAACCCTGGGCGAAGAAACCGAGGACGGCCAGGACCTCACCGACACCGTCACCGTGCGTCACCGCGACAGCATGGAGCAGGAGCGTATCGCCATCAGCGAGCTCCTTCCGTGGCTGTTAGCCAGGATTGTTTAATAGCTCCTCGAGGACTTACAGGATCTATGAAGCACCAGATACTCGTCGCCGGAAAACCCGCGCTGGCTTACGCCAAAACGGGTACTGCCGAGTATCTCAAACGCCTCCAACGCTACGGCAGCTACGAGCTCAAACACATCAAGGACGGCAGCAGCGATGACGTCTCCCGCCGCTTGCATGAAGCCAGTGCCGGCACGCTCCGCATCGTCATGGACGAACGTGGCGAAAGCCTGACCACCGGCCAGCTCAGCCAACGCATCCAGGATTGGGAAATGCGCGGTGTCAAACGCGCCAGCTACCTCATCGGCGCCTCCGACGGGCATACCCGGCAGCTGCGCGACGATGCCGATATGGTCTGGGCGCTCTCACCCCTTACCCTGCAGCACGAACTCGCCCTCGTTGTCCTGTTAGAACAAATCTACCGCGTCGCCACCATCCAGCGCGGCGAACCCTATCACCGCTGACCAAGACGAGACCGCTGTGCCAAGGCTCCGCATTCAGGGCACAAGGCATTCGCCATTTCAAGGATGACCAAAGACGACGGTCTAGCGCTGGTCAAGGATACCCAGGGCACCCGCGCCCTCCGGCCCGGTGGGACGGTTCCATGGCATGTCACTCTCGTCCGATGTCGGCCCGACCGGCTTGCGTACGGTCTCCGCATTTTGAGTGCATGACATCAACGGCAGAAATGCGAGGGAAAGGAAAATAAAGAGGATCTTGCTCATGGAACTCAGCCTACCCTCTCCGAACGCCGAATCAAGTGCTATTTTTCCAGCTTACTGCATTGATTCGCCAACTTGTGACTTGTCCTCATTCGGATCAAGAACCAGTATGCGCCCACCCATGCGCCTCCCCTTACCACCTGACGACCCGACCGATGCCGGTCCCATGTATCACTCGCGCCTTTACGAGCGGTTTGTCGACCTTTTGCCCGTGGTCACCTACGCTTCCCTGCTTTGGTGTGTTTCGGTCTATTTTCTCATTAAAAGCGGCTCGTCGAATCATGTGAACGTGGAGAAACTCGTGCATCTGCTCGGGGCGACCAGCCACGCTGACCTTGCCGACGGCCGGTGGTGGGCGCTGGTCGGCTCGGCATTCATCCACATGGAGCTTTTTCACCTGGGATTCAACATGTACTGGTTGGTCCGTCTGGGGTCACTCATGGAACGCGGCCTGGGCAGCCTGAAGACCCTGGCGTTCATCATCGCCGCCGCCTTTGTCAGCTCCGCGTTACAACTCGCTATCGGAGGTGCCGCAGGCATTGGCTTTTCCGGGGTGGTGTACGCGATGATCGGGTTCATGTGGGGGGCATGGCCGCGCTACACAGGCTTTCTCGAAAGCATGAACGGTCGGACCGTGCGCTTTTTCCTCATCTGGCAAGGCGTCTGCTTTCTGCTCACCTGGGGACGTATCCTCCCGGTCGCCAACACCGCCCACATCTCGGGTATGGTATTCGGCTTGCTGGCAGGACTGTGGGCGTGCAAGGGCACCAAGGGCGGCTGGTACTGGCTCGCCGCATGCCTGGCCATGACCGTCATGGCAACAGGTCTGGTCGTGCTGGTGACCCACCCGCATTAACCCCGCCGAAACACGATTTCTTCTTCAGCTATTTCTTCTTCAGGTCACGGGCGATTTTTTTAACCTCCCGAAAAGCCCTGCTTCCGTCTTTGAGCACGTCATTGGGCGCAATGACCTGGATGAGTTTCTTTTCAGCCGGATTGAGCACGATAATCATTGGCAATGAACTGCCGGCTTTCTGCACGCCTTCGGCCAAGGCGATGTTAAACACATCCCCCTGCTTCAAGGCACGCACCTCTTCAAAGGTGCCCTTGACAATCACAGAACTGCCCTTGAGCGCCTTGATGGTATCCTCGATGACATCAACGGTTTGCTGCGCCCCACGGGTCTCGGAATCGTACTTCGGGAGGCCGATAATGACGGTGATCAACTTCTTTTCCGCCTCAGCTGTTTTCCGGGCCTGGTCAAGATTCTTGATCTCCACGCTATCACCCCACCTCAGCCTTATTTCCCGGGCGTGGGCAAGCGGAACTAACAAAACAATCAAAAGTAGATAAATGGACTTCCTCATGTTTCTGAGAATGAAACATCCATCCTTCGATGGCAATCGCTTTATTGAATCAATGAGCGGGCCCCTGCCAAATGAAGCCCCCCGAGGGTCGATGTAATCCGCAACTACCCCTCATCTTCCAGCTTGCGCGCCCAGAGCCAGAGAATGTCCGACAGCCTGTTTAAAAATCGACAGGCATCCAGGGACACCCC